>QIEW01000261.1 GCA_003230535.1 bacterium | reverse complement strand
ATTAATAAGGTAACTTTAGGGAAGGGGGATACCGTAACCCTGGGCGGGGAAAATTGCTTGCCGTTTTTAGGGTTTGAAGGCGAGATGTCTCAATCCATACCCGTAGCTTTTGAGGTATGGGATAAGGCCCCGGAAGACTGGGCGCCGGCATTGAATGACGTTTACGGCTCGGTCTATTCCGATCCGGTCGCCTGGGCAAAACTATGCCAGGATGAGTTAGGGGCCGATATGATCGCCCTGCGCTTTATAAGCACACACCCCGATCAGGGAGATAGCTCCCCGGAGGCTGCCGCCGCCTTAGTAAAGAAAGTGCTTTCGGTCATTAAAGCGCCGCTGATTATTCTGGGGACCAACCATCTGGAAAAGGATCAGGAAGTACTTAAGTCCTGTGCCGAGGCTGCCGCCGGATATAATTGTCTGATCGGCAAAGCCCAGGAGAAGAACTACAAAACTATCGCCGCCGCCGCTATGGCTTACGGGC
This sequence comes from bacterium, assembly GCA_003230535.1. Classification (GTDB taxonomy): domain Bacteria; phylum SZUA-182; class SZUA-182; order SZUA-191; family SZUA-191; genus SZUA-191. Next base: position 4,178 of record QIEW01000261.1, on the reverse strand, counting down.
ACTACATCTTGGCCTTGTCTAATCTGGATATAAACCTGGCCAAGCAGCTCAATATCCTCATTACCCAGATGGGGGTAAGTGAAAATAAAATTGTCATGGATACCATGTGCTCCTCCCTGGGCTACGGTTTGGAATATAGTTATTCGGTGATGGAGCGGGTAAGGTCGGCGGCGCTCAAGCAAAACGATAAGGCGGTGCAGATGCCGATTATCGCCGATGTGGGTTCGGAAGCCTGGAAGGCCAAGGAGTCTAAGACATCGGTCGAAGACCAGCCCCGCTGGGGAGACCCCAAGTCCCGAGGTATATTATGGGAAGCCACCACTGCTCTGAGCCTGATTATGGCCGGAGCCGATGCCCTGATCATGCGCCACCCGGAGGCGGCAGCCCAGGTGCGCAATACCATTGCCCAGCTTAGGGAGCAATAAGCATGGAAAGGATTCCTTAAATTAGTACATGAATATCCTGAGATTGCCCAATATATATAGAAGTTTTTGGCTAAGGAAAAAGGGAAACAAAAAGCGTGTGGGGTGAAATATGGAGGTGAGAAAGATGTGTAGAGGGATCATACAGGCAACCCCTTCAATTATGATGGGTAAGCCGGTCATAACTGGCACGCGCATTACCGTAGAACTCATCCTTGAGAAGCTCGCTGCCGGTGAAACCTTTTGGCAGCCCACCCTCGGCTGACGCGGGAAGCCATTCAGTCAGCCTTGGCTTTTGCAGCGGAGGCGCTGCACGCTGATGTAGTCTATCCCCTGCCGAAGGTGGTTTAAGTGAAAGGAGCAATGCAATGTTAGCGATTAAAGGTACTTATGAAAATGGTAAAATATTTTTGCAAGAGAAAGTGAAAACTACCAAACCAGTTAATATTATAGTTACATTCCTGGAGGATGTTGAAACTCCTATTTCAAAAAAACTTGATTTGAAAAGGTTTTCATTTAGCAAATCAAGGGAACTGTTAAAAGATTACAAAGGGTCGCTAAGCGATGCGGTTATAGAAGAGCGAAGAAACGGATTATGAAAGCGTTTTTAGACACTTCTTCCCTCTTGAAGCTTTATCATAATGAAATAGACTCCGACATTGTACGAAACTCTCTCTCAAGGGGTGTTGACGAGATATTTCTATCTGATAACGCTATCTTAGAATTTCGTTCCGCTGTCTGGAAAAAGGTTTGATTGTGCTGTCAGGTCATCAGACCTGACAGGCATTGGAAGTTAGGCATTGGAAGAAAAAAATGAATATCGGCGAAGCCATCCCCCAGTTTTTCTTTGATCTGATTGCCAGGGTAGTCCCTGGTGTGGTATTCATCTTCTGTTTCTGCTTTGCCTTGGATCAGGTGTATTACTTGAGAAGACTAATGGAGCTTTCCTCATTAGCCTTATTTGTTTTGGCCTATGTGGTAGGCGGCCTTGTTCTCTGTTTATCTCTGCTCTATAATTATTCTCGGTGGAGGGTGTCGGTTCCTTTTCGGTATATTTATCTTGCTTAGTATATTAGGAGGCTCCTTTTATGGATATAAGAAGCATAGGCTCTTCCATATTGGCAGGGTATTACAAGCTTACTACAATCTGTTTATTCGAGGGCCACAGGGGAGTAATAACTGAGGAGGATAAATGACAGTCCGCTTTCATCCCCACGCTCTGGAACGAATGGAAGAACGGGGAGCAACCGAAGAAGAGGTGGTCGCTGCCGTGGAGGATGGCGAGCGATTTGCAGCAAAGTAAAGTTTGAGCGTACCGGTTTTCGGCGCAACTTTTCCTTTAACTGTGAGTGGCGCGGTAGACGTTACCATACCAAACAGGTGGAAGCCTACGCCATTAAAGAAGGTCATTATTGGCTGGTGGTTACCGTCATCACCCGTTATTTTTAGGGAATATGGGAAGGAGATTGGGCTATGAGATTTACTTATGATCCGCGTTATAATATTGCATACATCCGATTTGGCGAAAAGCAGGGGGATGTGGAGACGATTCACCTCAGTGACGAGCTTAGCGTGGACTTGACTCCCGATGGGAGAGTCTACGGTATTGAACTGCTGAATGCAAACGAGCAGCTAGGGCGTGAGGATATAGGCAGAATGTTGGTCATTAACGAAGCCACCGGTGAACGGGCTGAGTTGCCGCTGGCTATCGGAGGAATGCCGGGAACTCCTCAAAGACGCCCTGCATGAAAAAGGGCGACAGGGGGAGTAACCTGTGAAAATTCAGGCAGTCTTGGAACCCTCAATAGAGCCTTGGGGGTATTTATGCAATACAAAGTAAGTTTTAAGGAAACAGAAGAGGGTTACGCTGTTTGGGTTCCTAAACTACCAGGTATAAACTACCAACGATAGGGTTATATGGTTAATCTTCCGAAAAGTTTCCAACAAGACATCAATCGGGCGGTGAGGATACTCAGATGTGCTGGCTGTACAGGTATCTATTTATTCGGTTCTCTTGCTGAAGGAAACATAAGAGAAGGAACGGATATTGACTTGGCTGTCCGGGGATGCCCCGCTGGGGCCTTCTTCCATATTTTAGGGAAGCTTCTGCTTGAACTGGATCATCCTGTTGATCTGGTTAATTTGGATAAGCAATTGGATTTAGCGCGCTATTTGGAACAGGAAGGGGGCCTCCGGCAAGTTGGCTAACATTAGGGAGGCGATAGAGCTTTACTTAGAGCCATAACTATGATGGATTAAGGATAGGGAGAGCTAGCCATGAAATTCAGAATAATAATTGAACAGGATGAGGATGGGATTTTTGTAGCCGAGTGCCCCACATTGCCTGGATGTATTTCCCAGGGTAAAACCAGAGCAGAGGCATTAGAGAACATCAACGATGCCGTTAAGGGCTACCTGGAAAGCCTGAAGAAGCATAATGAGCCTATTCCTCCTGGCATTGCTGAGGAAATATTGGAAATTGCCGTATGAGCAAACTTCCCATAATCTCGGCTAAGCAAGCTATCACTGCCCTTTCGCAAATAGGCTATGAAATTGACCATCAAACGGGTAGCCATATTATCTTAAGAAATTATAAGTATCCTTATCGGAGGTTAACAATTCCAAATCATAAGAGCTTGGCTAAAGGAACCCTAAGGGGCATAATAAAACAAGCGGGGATTACAAAGGATGAGTTTATCAAGCTGCTTTAAGATAAGTTGCCGCTCTTCAAAAATTTACGCCCTCATGGGAGCGGATTTTTGGTATAGATAAATTTTTTAAAAAGGAGCAACCTATGGCGCTGACTGGAATTCAGATTTATAAGCACCTGCCGAGAACAAACTGTAAGGACTGCGGATTACCCACGTGTTTGGCGTTTGCGATGAAGCTGTCGCAGAAGCAAGTGGCGTTGGAGGCTTGCCCGCACGTATCAGATGAGGCGAAGGCTCTGCTGGCGGAGGAATCCGCGCCTCCAATTCGCTTAGTTAAGATCGGGACGGGTGAGCGGGAGTTGAAAATAGGGGATGAGACGGTACTATTTAGACATGAGAAGACCTTCTACCATCCGCCTGGCTTAACATTGTTAATCGAGGATAACTGGTCTGATGAAAAGATTGCCGATGTGTTGGCTCAAGTAAAAGAAGCATCTTTTGAGCGGGTAGGCCAGAAGCTGGAATTTTCTCTTCTAATGTTGATCAATAAATCTGGGGATAAGGATAAATTTTTGGCTGCGCTGGAGCTAATTCAGTCGCGGTGTGATCTTCCTTTAGTATTAAGCAGCCCTGATGCAGCTACGCTTGAGGCTGCTCTATCTTCGACGGCTTCCGGCAGGCCCTTAATTTATGCTGCCACCGAGGCTAATTACACCGGGTTTGCCGCGCTGGCTAAAAAATATAACTGCCCGCTGGCGGCAGCTGATGATCGGGGTTTGGATAAGCTGGCGGAGTTAGCCGAAAAGTTAATGAAGCTGGGGGTCAAGGATATCGTATTGGACCCTGGAGTGCAACCTTTGGGGCGGAGTTTAAGCTGGCTGACGCAGATCCGGCGGGCGGCGCTGAAGAAAACCTGCAAGTCATTGGGGTTTCCGGTGATGGTATTTGCCGGGCCGGAAGGCATATCCCCTATGGAGGAAGCACAGCACGCCGCCGTCTATATTATGAGGTATGCCTCGGTAATTGTGCTGCGCTCGGCGGAAGCCTGGAAGATGCTGCCGCTGTTTACCTTGCGGCTCAATATCTATACAGACCCGCAGCAGCC
>QIEW01000014.1 GCA_003230535.1 bacterium | reverse complement strand
CTCGGCTTCCCTCTCCCTGTTTTACACCGCTATTTTGGGTTACTCTGAAACACTATACTACCCATAATCAAGATACAAGGAATTTCCATTTTCCCCCTCCCCCGGTGGGAGGGGATCAAGGGGAGGGGGAACCTCTTGGAGTTATCCATCCACCCCCACCTAACCTCCCCCATCAAGGGGGAGGGAACCACAAAAAGCCCGCACCGTAAGGTGCGCTAAGTTCATTTTGAAAATAATTTTTGTTAATTTTTGTGCTGTCAGGTCCTCAGACCTGACAGCCATATAGGAGAGGGTGTCAGATTTCCTGAATCTGACGCCACAGAACAATTTAATTTTGAAAATAATTTTCAGAAAGTTTCTTAACCGAATACCAGGAACGCTAATATCGCGGACCCGAAATTCACAAGCCCCCGAGCTGCAAATCCAAAAGATTCCATTGCACCTGCAAAGGTTAATACGCGGTCTGGCCTATATAGTATTAGTAACCGTTGCTTCCTGCGCGACCGCCCCGGAGATGGTGCAAAAACAACCTATACCGCCTTTAACGTTGGAAAAACCAGCCCCTCCGGAAGAGGCGAAACCTCCAGAGCAACCGCTCCCTAAACCTCCGGCTCCCTCTAAAACGCCGAAACCAGGTTTCCAAAAACCAAGCTTTCCCTTCCGTCCAGATAAAACGCGGGCGGAAGAGGACAAATACATTACCTTAAACTTTAGCGACGCCGACCTGGAAATTGTGCTTCAGACTATCAGCGAACGCCTGGGGATGAACTATATCCTGGGGCCGAAAATCAAAGGGAATATTACGATACAGACCTATAAGAAAATCCCCCGCGAGGATCTTAGGTCAGTGCTTAACTCTGTTCTGGAAGTGAATGGGTTTACCACGGTGGAGTCGGGACATTATGTCAAAGTAGTCCCCATCGCTCAGGCGAAGCAGTATCCTATAGAGACCCGGATAGGCAAGGATGAAGATGAAATTTCAGCGGAAGATATTGCGGTGACCCAGATTATCCAACTGGACTATATCGCCGCCAATGAGATAGCTAAACTGATAAAACCCTTGATCTCCAGAGCAGGCACCCTGATTACTCATGAGCCGACCAATATCATGATCTTAAATGAGGTCTCCTCCAATATCAAACGCCTGTTGAAGATTATCAACCTGTTGGATGTTCCCACGCAATTGGAGAGCGGCGAGCAGATCTTTGTCTACTATGTGGAGAACGCCGAAGCCGATAAGCTGGCGAACACGTTGAATTCAGTTTATAAGGTCAAGAAGAAGGGGGCCAAGAGTCCGGTTACATTCGCTAAAAAAACGGACCCTTTACAATACAAATCTCCAGCTCAAAGTAAAGCCGAGAGAGCCAGAGCCAAAGCTAAAGCCAAAATCAAGGCCAAAGCCGCCAAAAAGGGAGAGGGCGTAGCTGCCATCCCTGAAGAGGCCCCGGTAATCGTAGCCGATAAAGAAATCAACGCCCTCATAATCAAAACTACCCCCAGAATCTATAGATCCGTCCTGGAACTAGTAAAAAAACTTGATATCCTGCCGAAACAGGTATTAATTGAGGTGTTGATTGCTGATATCACCTTATCGGATGATTTTAAATTTGGGATAAGTTGGTCTTTAGCAGATTCTGTAAAAAATAAAGGAGAAAGGGTAATAACTGAATCTTTTGGAGCTATACCTAAAGTGGGAGGAGTTGTCTTTTATACTATAGAATCACTCTTGGGAGAGGAACTATGGAAAGCTGAGCTTAAAGCCCAAGCAGACAAAGGGAATGTAAATATTCTTTCCAGCCCCCATCTTCTTACTTCAGATAACAAAGAAGCCAGTATCTCAATAGGACAGCAAAGGCCTGTCGCTAGTACCACTTACGGCACAGGCGGCACCACAGGGATTTCCACTAGCTCTGTACAATTCAAGGACATAGGTATCAAGCTTAACGTAACCCCCAACATTAATGAAAAGGGTCTGGTGGCTATGAAGATTGCCGTTGAGGTAAGCGATGTAGGAGAGCCGGTGGAAACAGGAGACAGGACAGAATTCGCTTATATCAAGCGGGACGTGCAAACCTCCGTAGTAGTAAAAAGTGGACAGACTTTGGTTCTGGGAGGTTTAATTAGCGAGAATCGAGGTTGGACTCGCACAGGCATTCCATTTTTAATGGATATACCATACTTAGGTTACTTTTTTGGCGCTACGACTGAGACGCTTACCAAGACAGAACTGGTGATGCTGATTACGCCGCGGGTGATCGGTACCCTGGAGGAAGCCCGGGAACTTACAGATGAATTTCAAAAAAATGTGGACGCCCTCCGTCAAGAAATGGGGAAAGATGATTGACCACAAAGAAATGACCGTCAACGCCCCGATGTTTTATGTTATCGGTTTGGAAAATCCACTTTTGCCAAAGGGAGATCTAAAAAGCAGCCCTATTTACGGATAAGTTCTACGGCTTTTGATACATTACATCGGTATCGGAGATCGGGATGCTGATATCGAATTCCACCCCGCCATCGCTGTTGTGTACATCTATATAGCCATACATATGGTCTTCAATAATCACTTTGGACATATACAAACCAAGACCGGTTCCCTTCCCTTCCTCTTTCGTTGTAAAGTAGGGGTCAAATATCTTGTTTAAGGTGTCTTTAGGAATGCCTCCGCCATTATCACTTATCTTGACGATAGCAAAGTGGTTTTCACGGATAATATCAATACTTATCCTGCCGTTTGGATCTTTGTCGGAAACAGCATCTTTAGCGTTATTTAAAATATTAAGGATTACCTGAGAATATTCGTTGGGAAACCCGATAGTAGTTATTTGGTCTTTCTCGTTCATCATAACAGATATGTTGTTGAATTTGAAACTAGCCCTAAGTAACGATAAACACTCATTAATAACCTCATTAATGCTGTATTCCTTTTTTGCCTTGGCGGGCCGGTAAA
>QIEW01000391.1 GCA_003230535.1 bacterium | reverse complement strand
AGCCATATTCTTACAGAGCCCCAGGGCAAGCGTTGTCTTCCCGCATTTGGGAGAGATACCGCTCAGAAGATAGACTTTCTCCTCCCTTTGCCCCAGGAGAACAGGAATGTTCTTGGCTATCTCTCTGAGGGCGTCGTTATAATCTTGTTCCTCCTCGAGCTTTTTATTTTCATCTTTTGTTAACCAGCTTTTCTTTCCGCTTATAAAAGGGACGGAACCGAGAACGTATCTTCCCGTTTTTTTCTCCAGTTCATTGGCGGTTCTGAAATAATCGTTCCAGTACTCCAAGAAAAAAGCGACTCCAAGCGCCCAGGCTGAGGAAAGTATTAATCCGAAAATGATGTTCACCGCCCACGACGGCCAGTTCCGTTTAGCATCATCAAACAGAAATGCCTCATCAATTACCTTGAGGTTCAGATCGCCTAATGATGTTCTTTTGAGGATCGCCAGCGCTTCGAGCTTCGACTTGAGATTGCGATAGAGATCTTCCTGTATCAAAACCTCGCGGGTCAGCGTCGCCAACTCCCTTTCTTTAGTAGGATACCGGTCAAATTCATCCTCCTTTAGTTTGGTTACGGCATCTTTTAAAGCCGCTTTTTTGGCAATCAGGGCAAGATTGTCAACTTTTAAGGAGATAAGCCTGTTAGTGAGATCCTGATAAAATGGATTAATGGCGTTTGTTTTGCTTTGGAGCACCATTTCCATTTCCTGCTTTAGTTTTCTCTTCGTCTCCAGAATGGAAGCCTTGATGCCGACCACATCGGGGTGTCCTTCCATTCTTTCCGTGAGGATCGAAGCCAGCTTTACCTCCAAATTTTTTAATGTATTTTTCAATTCATTTATCTGAGGGTTTTGAGCTAGAACTGTTGAGATAACGATCGTCTCCTGTTGGTTTTCCAACTGTCTGGCAATCTCTTTAATTCTCTCTTTTGTTTCCTCTCTGGATATTTTTACTAAATTAAGTTCAGTCTCTAAGCCGGCCAATGCTTCTATGGCGGTTCTCTTCTGTTCATCGAGCATAACCACCACATTGTTTTTCTTGTATTTCTTTAACTTGTCCTCAGCTTCCTCAAGGTCATTTTTAGCATTTACTACCTGTGATTTTACAAACGCGTAAGCTATCGCAGCTTTCCCGCGGGTCAAATACAACACTTTTTCGGTAAGTTTTTCTGCTAACCGATTAGCAATATCAGTAGCCATTCCGGGGGTCTCTCCCCAAATAGTGATATTTAGAATAGAGGTATCCTGTTCAATTTCTATGTCTTCGGCTTCTTTGATAAAGTCTTCGATTGCATCTGAAAGGAAATTCTTTTCTCCCGGAGGGAAACCAAACATCCAACCAATAAACCTTATGGGATAATTTATGAGAATATTTGCCAGGAAGATCTTTGTTTTTTCCCTTAAATTGGAAGGTTCTTCAGCCTTCCTTCTGGCGATTAGGTCGAGACCAAACTCTCTTACGATCTCTTCAGCCATGGATCTGCTGGTCATGATTTCCACGAGATTTACGGCAGGATTTACGCCGCCTATGTCCGGTTGTGGAACAGCCATATTATCGAAGATCATTATTTGTTGTTTTGGGTTTGGCTCGATCAGGATCTTAGTAGTGGCTTTCCATAAAGGGGTAACCAGGAATGTACCCAACATCATGGAGAGGAAGGTAATCAAAAATATCCCTGTTATGAGACGCTTCCATCTGAATGGGGTATAAAAAAGATTAAAAAGGATCTCCCGTTTTGTCAACTCCTGCGGCAATCTATTGTTCCCCCTGAATCTATTATCTGTAAGCAGTGCTACTGCCCCTTCTAGGCCCGACTTCTATGTTCTGACCGATCCAGTATCCTTTTTCCAGATCCAGGAGCGGCCTTATAATTATTGCCAAATGCTGAAAGAAGCGGTCGACATTCGCAATAAAGCTTCTTGAGACATAGATTATGTCTCCTTTTTGCAGCACTACGTTCTGGGAGAAATCCCCTCCCTTAAAGACTTTTTCGACATCGATAACAGTAAGTTCCGGTTTAGGATTGCCTGTTCCGCTTCTGACAAGCAGGGCGCTGTTTTGGTTGGCATCGAGAGTTAACCCGCCTGCTTTAGAGATTGCCTCCACTACGCGCATCTGTCCATCGGCAAAGAAAACTCCGGGCCGCATTACCTCTCCCAGAACATATACCTTCTGACCGCCAAATCCAATTACTTCGATACTGACCTGAGGATCCACAATTCTTGCCGGATTACTTAACTTTACAATGTCCACCATAACCTGAGGGTCAACCGTATACTTAGCAAGGCCCTCTGTTATAATTGTTCTCACTTCCCGGGGACTTTTCCCATCAATATTTATTTCTCCCACAAAAGGAAAATAAATATATCCATCAGACGGCACTACCAATTTCCGATTGAAATCTTCATTACGGAGAACTGTAATACTTATTTCGTCGCCCGGCAGAAGAGATTGCTTTTTGTGTTTGGAAAGGCCGTCTGTAATTATGTCTCTTAGTTCCCGAAGAGTTTTCCCCCGACTATCCATATCACCTACAATAGGGAAAAATATCCGGCTGTCTGGAGGAATTTTTATCGTCCGGGCAAGATCTTCATGCTGGTACACCCTAATTTTAATCTCATCTCCGGGTGAGAGAAAAAATTCTTTTATTTCAATTTGCTCTACTTCATTGTTGGGAGAGATCGCCTCTGCCTTGTCATCTTTAGCACTATTCTTCTGGGAACCCGCAGGAATTAATCCGTCTACTTCTATTCCGGCACACCCCACAAGAACCCAAAGGGAGATGACCAAAAACAGAAGTCCGTGCCAGCCTCTAGTAAAAATACGGCTGCTGTTGAAATAATCGCTGATTGTTCCTGGGAATACCGACTTCCTTACCACTTTCTCTCCTTTTTATTCCGGATAGCAAACCTCATCGAAAATGTTATGCTGATAGAGTTCTGTATATAAGGATACCAAAGG
>QIEW01000236.1 GCA_003230535.1 bacterium | reverse complement strand
ATAAAAAATTTGTTTTTTGAGGGTTATTTTGTAAGTGGATGTATTCATATAACATTATTAATGTTTGCCGTGGATTTATGAATAATCCGGGTTTATACCATCCAGGGAGATACAATCTCTTCAACTGAGATAGTTTGGGGCGCTGTACCGACTATAATTACTTCGGCGCCCAGCTTATAACAAAAAAATCCTGCATTTGCAAAATTTACAGAAAACATATAAAATCAAATTAATCTAGGAGCCTCTTGCAAAAGTCATTTTAAAAAAGTTGGCCATACTATATGTTGGGGCAGTGGCCCCAACACTACCCATATAGGGTAGGCCAGGGCCACCGCCCTGGCACTTTTGCAAGAGGCTCTTAATTTAACCTATTTTTATTTTTCACTCCCTAAAACAGGAATTATTAATTATGAGAAATTTTCGTTTTTCCATTTTGTATGTTTTGGCCGTAATCTATTCGCTTACTTTAACCGCTGTTCAGGCAGCTCCGATTAAGCCGATTAACTATAAGGAAGCCGACTTTAGTAAGCCTGAGTTGGATTTGTCCAGTTTGAATGCGGAGCAAAAGGATTTTGCCCTAAAGATATTAAACAATAATATGTGTACCTGCGGTTGCACAAAGGGAACGTGGGCGAACTGTATTAAGACTGACATAAAATGTCCTTTCAGCCGCCCAGTGGGCGCCCGAGTGGTAAAGATGATTAAGGAGGGAAAGTCCAAGGGATTTATTCTGGGCTTTTTTGATGGCTGGGAAGAGGGCAATAAAAGAAAAAGAAGGCGCGCAAAAGATGATCCCAACAAGATCTATCCGGTCACAATTATGAATGCTCCCGTCAAAGGCCCTCAGGATGCCCCGGTGACTATTATAGAGTATACCGATTACCAGTGCCCCTTTTGCAAGAAGGTGCGGGCTACCGTCGAGGAGTTACTCAATGATTATCCAGGTAAAATCCGCTATGCCGTCATGAATAACCCCCTGCCTTTCCATAAAAAAGCTCTTCCCGCCGCCTTGGCTGCCCGGGCTGCAAAAAATCAGGGAAAATTTTGGGAGATGCATGAACTAATATTTGAAAACTCTAAGGCGCTAGACGATGCTAACCTGTTGAAAATGGCCAAGAAAATCGGTCTTAATATTGAGCAATTCAATACAGACCGAAATAATGAAAAGCTGAAAGCTGAAATAAAAAAAGAACAGGATCAAGCTGTTAAAAACAATGCTAGAGGCACTCCCGCATTCTTCATTAACGGCAAAAAAATTTCCGGGGCGCAACCCTTATCTCGCTTCAAGACAGCCGTCGATGAGGCGCTCCAAAGACCTAAGAAAAAGAGTCCGGGTTCCCAGAAATAGCCTGCAAGCATCTATATCGCCACAGCATTGTCCGGTTAGGTTCACAGCATACCGCAAGAGGCTCGATCTTTCGGCTTGTCCCAAGCCGAAAGCGCTAAGGGCAGCGGCGCCCTGCTTTGGTTTCGGCCTGAGACAGGCCGAAACATCGGGTCATTGACGATGGTTACCTCATATTGCAAAAATCTAACCGGACATTACTGATATCGCCAATAACTTCAGAGGATCTCCTGCCGCACTTATTGCATTTTGTGAAAATAGGCCGCCCCTTCTATAGGTAAAGCTGTTCTATAATGTTTTTATAAGTTAAAGGAACCGGCTGGTGGATTACAGAACTTTCTTCCGACTGTTCCGGCGCCAGGTTTACTCCGGATGACAGCTTTTCTTTAGGATAATTTTTGTTCGGTAAATTTTTACGTTTCTTAGCGGTAGTAAACAGGTCCCTGATTTCTATAAAAATATCCGGCAGCTTACTTTCCCCGGTATCATCGCTGAAGGAGAGCGGCTCTTCGGTAACCGGACTTTCCTTGGGACCGGGGGGAGGGGCAATATTGGGCTGTCGCCTGGTTTCAGAGAGGGTAAGCCCACGTAAATCTCCCGGTAAATCCGGGGGTTGATTAAAGGTTCCTGTGCGTTTTCGCGCGTTGCGTTCCACTGTATCAACAGCCATGTCCGCTTTGTGGTAAGCAATTTCAGCCTTATCTTCCAATCTGCGCTTCTGGCGCTCAATCCTGGCAATGATCCGCTCCAGCGCATCATGCCGGGCCAGGCTCTCATTCATCGGATACGCATTATCAATAAATTCTGACCTTGAAGATGTGTCCAACTCTTTGGCGGCCGATAAATTCCCCGACCAGTTTTTGAGAGAAGAGGAACGTTCTGGTCTACTGTCCATACCGGCGTTATTCCGAACAGCTTGAGCTTGAGCTTGAGTAGAAACCTTTTTTACTTTCTTTTCTAATTTGTCCTGCTGTATTAGACTGTTTTTGTGCCGCTTCAAGCTGTCGAGCGTTGTCTCCAGCATACTTATTGCCTTTTGACGCTTGTTCTCCGGCGCTGAAGGGGGATGCGGTTTCTTAGCGGTTAACTGACTGATCGGTGAAGTTTCGGGAGAACTTCGCTTGCGCTCCTGAAAATCCAGACCTATTTCATTAAGCCGCTGGGCAATTTCCCCTATTCTGGACGACTTATCAAAGTCCGCACCCGGAGTTTTGCTCCCCGAAGGTTTGTTTGGTTCCGAACCGGCCGCCGACCCATCTTTCGGCCTGGATGCAGATGAGAGTTTGCTGACATTATTAAGTTTTGTTATGTATTCCAACTGTTTTTTGATAGTTCGCTCCACTATCCGGCGCGCTTTTTTCCTGTCTCCTAAGATTTTTTGCGGAGATTGTTGCATTTCGATTAAATCGCGCCCCGAACGTTTTAATTGTCGGGTTACTTTACCTAATTTTTGCAGCTTATCTCGATCACCAACCGTTTGTTCGTCTAAAACCCGGCTGAGGTTCTCTCCCAACTGGGACCAATAACATTTAGCTTGCTCATATTGATATCCTGACGTAACCGCTCAAGGATATCCCTCAGACGTTTTTCATTGTCCACCATAGCGTCTATTAGTGTGGGGCTGATAGATTGATTATTTCTGGCCGGTTCCGGATTGGCCGGTTCCGGATTTTTATTATTTTGCAGCTTACGGAGCCGCCCGGATAATTCCATCAGTTCATCAGTAAATTCTGATGTCTGCGCTACTCCTCTATCGCTAAGTAACCGCTGGCTGAGTTGTTCCAGTTTTCGCCCAGCCTCTTCCAGCATATTCATCCCCTGGGACTGACCGGGCGCTACGGTCGGTTTGTTTTTCCGCTGGTGGAGCATCCAATCCAGGTTATCAACCATACCCTCTAGTTGCCGCAGATCGCTGCTGCTGGTTTGCGCCTCCTCAGCGACCGGTCGGGAATTATTCTCCTGAGTCTTCCGGTACTGGGTAGTTAAGTCTTGAGCCAATTGGGCGCTTACCTCTTCTGCGGCGGTTTTTAGGTCTCTAATATGTGTGGCGGAAGCCGGCAGCTTCATTTGCCCCAATTCTCCGGAAATGTCTTTC
>QIEW01000373.1 GCA_003230535.1 bacterium | reverse complement strand
ACAATTGGTTTATCCTCCGCGCTCTCTGTGTCCTCCGCGGTTAATAATTTATGGTTTTGGTAGATTGTCAATCCTTGCGTAAGGTGAGATAATAAGACTGTTACAGATTATCTACATTATTTTGTCATTCCTGCGAAAGCAGGAATCCATAGGTTTTTTACCAGGCTCCGGCTGGCGCCTACTCCCAGACGAGTCGGTCTGATATCCTGCTAAAGCAGGAATGACAGGCTTTATAAACCCAGTTATTTGCAAAATGGTGTACTAGCTTGAGCCGGCCAACCTCCTCAAACGCTCAATCCGCTCGGCTAGCGGAGGGTGGGTGCTGAATAGTTTGGTGATCCCCTTCCCCCGCAACGGGTTTATAATAAACATGTGGGCGGTGGCGGGATTAGGATTTTGCATGGGTATCCGCCGGGAGTACTCTCCCAGGCGTTGCAACGCCGAGGCTAGCCCCAGAGGTTGACCGGAGATACGCGCTCCTATTGCATCCGCCTTATACTCCTGAGAACGGGAGATAGCCATCTGGATGAGCATGGCGGCAAGCGGGGCTAGGATAAGCATGACCAGCGCCGCCAGACCTCCGCCGTCATCGTCGTCCCGGCCTCCCAAGCCGCCGAATATCATGCCCCATCTGGCGATGGTGGCCAGCATGGTAATGGCCCCGGCCAATGTGGCGGCAATGGTCATAATCAGTATATCGCGGTTTTTTACATGGGCTAACTCATGGGCCAGCACCCCTTCCAGCTCTCTCTCGTCCAGTAGCTGCATAATACCTGAGGTGACAGCTACCGCTGCATGGGCTGGATCGCGGCCGGTGGCGAATGCGTTGGGAGTATTCTGCGGGATAAGGTAAACCCGGGGCATAGGAAGTTCCGCCTTGGTCGTCAGCCGGTGGATAATGGCAAATAACCTCGGTTGATCGTGCTCGGTGAGCTCACTGGCCCGATACATGGACAAGACCACCTTATCTGAGAACCAGTAGCTGCCCACATTCATAACCAGGGCAAACACCAAGGCAATCATCGCTCCTCTCTGCCCTCCCAGCGCATTACCGGCTATTATGAGGAGTACTGATAATGCGGTCATTAAAACGAATGTTTTAAAAGTAGGATGCATGGTCTACTACCTCCTCTAATGCTAATCTCATCTGCACTCTGCTTTCATAGGGGGGATATAGGCCAACTCAAGGGTTGGTTTATCACCTAACAGATGAGACATAGCCTGCTCCAGCATGGTTACATCTACCTCGGTCTCCGTGCAAGGCCCGCGCGGGCGCAAATTCTGTATCCCAACCACCGGCAGAGGATAGCAGTCCTCTATGCCGGATACCAGCTCGCGCTCACAAGCAATAGCGACGATGGCCCGGGGGTTCTGATCCAACACGATCTTTCTGGCCAATGTTCCCCCGGTGGCCATATAAGCCCTTACACCATAATACCGGCAAAGCGACACAATTTTTTTTATCTGGCATTTGCCGCAAAGTTTACAGTTATATATATCATAAGTAAGGCGCACCTTGCAATCCGAATTTTGCAAGCATTGCGGTAGGAGAACCAAGACCTGCTTGGGCTCTAAGGAGAAGCGCTTTACTTGGATAAGATGATTGTTGAGCTCGATAAAAGAACGCTGAATATCTTCTTTGTTAAGTTTCAGCAGCTTACCCACTAACAGCGTGAACGGTCCATGGATGGTGAGGGGCAAAAACAGTTTTAAAGACAGTTTGCGCAACCGTTGGGATAGAAAAAACTCATAGCCGGTAATAATGGTCAAAACAATTAACCCAAAACCCAGCATTAAAAACAGATGGATACCCGCCAAGACAGCCCCTATGGCTGCGGGTAATTGGGGGTTAATCTGATATAAACCTGGATAGCCTATTACCCATAACAAATAGGTTGTGGCTATAAAGGCCGCCCAATTTACCACCATAAAAGATAGAAAAATACGTCTTTTATTTCTACCTGACCTATACATACTCTAATCCCTACTTGTTTCCTTCACCCAATATCTTACCACAAATAGGCTTTCGAATTCCTCTTAGAAAATCTGCTGCGGCTTGGGCTTTCCGGCCCTCCAGTTGCAGTTCCAGCGCCCGCAACCGTCCCTGACCGGTAGCGACGACTAATCCTGGAGACTTTGAGCCTCCGGAAGACTTGATCATGAGAATTTCTCCCGGCAGGCAGGGACTGGCCGCTGGGCTCTCGTCAGTCTCTGCCCGCAGTATTTTCAACAAGTTACCATCCAGATAGGTATACGCTCCCGGCCAAGGTTGCATCCCCCGGATGTGACGCTCTATCTGTAACGAGGATTTCTGCCAATCTATTATTCCGTCTTCTTTCCGCAGGCGCCGAACATAGGTAGCTTCAGCCGCTTGTTGAGGTTGCGGACTTACCGCACCGAGTTCTAATTGTTCTAATGTCCGTAGGAGCAGTTGAGCTCCCTCTTGGGATAACCGTTCCTCTAGCGTACCGGTGGTATCAACCGGTGAGATAGATACTGTCTTCTGAGCCAGGATCGGCCCGGTATCCATCCCCTCATCCAATATCATGACCGTTACTCCGGTCTGCTCATCGCCTTCTAAGATAGGCCAAGCTATAGGGGCGGCTCCCCGGTATTTCGGCAAAAGTGAAGGATGTAAATTAATACAGCCGTAGCGAGGGAACTCCAGCAGCTCCCTGGGAATAAGTTGTCCGTAGGCCACAACCACAACTGCATCCGGAGATAGCTCCCTAAAATGATCTATTAATCCGGCTTCCCGCAGCTTAACCGGCTGTAATACGGGGATCTCGGCCTCTATGGCGACATTCTTTACCGGTGAGGAAAGGAGATGTCGGCCCCGGCCGGCCGGCCTGTCTGCTTTGGTAACCACCGCCAATACCTGATGTGGAGAAGATATTAACCCCCGTAGCGATGGGAGCGCAAATTCAGGCGTCCCTAAAAATATTATCCGCATAAGCTGCTCACCTCATTGGTATT
>QIEW01000046.1 GCA_003230535.1 bacterium | reverse complement strand
CTTATATATTTCCTAATCTTTTCCGGAATAAATTGAAATATATAGGTTAATGCTTGGAAGGTTAAATGCGTTTTAGAAATTTTTACATTCAAATTCACTGTCGGCAAATAGAGACCTTTCTTAATCTCCTCATCAAAAGCGGAGTTTAACTCCAGTTCATTAAATTTCATCTTTCTTATGAAGTTATTCTCCTTGAAAGCATCCAGTTTTCGCAGGCAACGCCGAACAGCCACCGTAGAGACAGGAGCGGTTTCCTCCGGCAGATAAAAGAATTTATCCCGGATCATCACCGCGCCCCACAGCACAATCATCAGGATTATCCAGAAGATGATGATGTAGATGCTGCAACCAACAGATCCCTGCTGATTATTCTTTAACCGTAATTCCATAACCCCTCAATTTGCGGTGAAGATGGCTCCGCTCAATCTGGAGCACTTTAGCGGTTTGAGTAATATTACCATTGCATTCCCGTAGCTTGCGCAGGATAAATTCATGTTCAAATCTTTCTCGCGCTTCCCGAAGAGAACTATAGCTCCCATCCAGAGAGCTGAAAGCCTGTTGCCTAATAACCAGCGGGATGTCTTCTTGGTTAATTACATCTTCAGGGACCATAATTACCAGACGCTCAATAATGTTTCTAAGCTCCCTGATATTCCCCGGCCAATTATGATCCATGAGCGTGGATAATGCCTCAGGAGAAAGAGTTTTTTTCCGTTTCCCATTCTTTTTGCATAACTCTTCGATGAAATGAGCAGTCAATAGTGGAATATCGGATTTTCGCTCCCGCAAAGGAGGAACAAAGATCGGCACCACCGCCAGACGGTAGAACAAATCCTCCCGAAAACTGCCTTTTTTCATCTCCTGTGCCAGATTCTTATTAGAGGCCGCCAGCAAGCGTACATCCACCTTAATTCTTTGTGAGCCGCCTACCCGCTCAAAAGCCTGTTCCTCAATCGCCCGCAACACCTTCGATTGAGTTCTCAAGCTCATATCGCCAATCTCATCTAAAAACAGCGTTCCGCGGTGGGCTTGCTCAAATTTCCCGCAACGGGTAGCGGTCGCGCCGGTAAATGCCCCTTGTTCATGACCAAAAAGTTCACTCTCGATCAACTCTTCGGGAATTGCGGCGCAATTGACCGCCACAAACTGGACGCCCCTGCGGGGGCTGTTTGCATGAACGGAGCGAGCTACCAGCTCTTTTCCAGTGCCGTTTTCTCCATAGATTAATACCTTGCCCTCAGTAGGCGCCACCCGTGCTACTTGTTCTTTCACCGCTTGAATAGCCCGGCTCTCACCTATAATCCGGTAAGATTTCTCCACCTCCTGGCGTAACTCACGGTTTTCTCTCTCCAGGCGCTGCTTATCTAAGGCGTGCTGGACTATTAACACGGTTTTTTCCAAAGAAAGCGGTTTCTCAATAAAATCGTAAGCTCCCAGCTTTATCGCCCGCACCGCTGTCTCAATGGTACCATGTCCGGAGATCATGACCACCTCTACTTCCGGGCACAGGGACTTTAATCGGCGGAGAGTCTCCAGTCCATCCAACCGCGGCATCCAGATATCCAACATCACCAGGTCTGGGATACGCACCGGCACCACTTTCAGTACTTCGCTCCCATCTTTGGCGGTGCTGACCTGATAGCCTTCATCTTCTAACACCGCAGCTAACGATGTGCGAATACTCTCTTCGTCATCCGCTACCAAAACATGTCCCGGCATAAAATACCTCTAAATCTTCTGTTGCGTCAACTTTAAAATGTCGCTTGATTTACCCCCTCACCCTAACCCCCTCCCCAAAGGGGCGAGGGGATGAGCCAGGAAATTCCTATACGATCAAGTTAGCTGTTTACTCATTAACAAACCATTTCATTCTATGGCTAAAATAATCGTGCACGAGTATCGTAGTTTCACTGGCATTGTATTTAATACGGTCTAATACGCCATCAGTTCTAAAAAGCAAAACACTTCTTCGATCTTCAACCAAAACAGGATAACCTTCTCTGTCGAGATGAGATTGGTACACATGAGATTTTAGAAAAACAAGAGACTCACTTTTTGCAAGTCCAACCTGGTCTGCTATATATGTAGTCCACCCATATCCAAAATCAACTGCTACTTTTACATCAGCCCCTCTTTTGATGGCTTTTACCAGATCATCAAAACGTCCATAAATCCTATTTCCATTTTCTTCATGTGCATACACTAATTCCCAATTTGCATGGACGCCCGCATAAACAACTCCTGATGGTAGAAGTAATGAAACGACAAAGAACGCAACTACCAATCTCCCCAATAAACCCTTCCTTCTCATTTTCTGCCTCCTCTTCTAAAGGTGAATATATAAACAAAAGCCGAGTTACTAAAACCCTGCAACCGAGCCTCTCCTGGATAGTGAATATTCCCCATTCGCATCCTCCTGGAAGAAGTTTTGACGGCTTGAATATTACCGCTTTTTTTGCTCGATATCTCCGTTCTTTCACCTGTCATTGGACTACGCTCGATCCGCCCGCTCTTCCGGCGGATAATGAAGTGGCGTGCTAAGCCTAATATTGAGTAAGCGTCTCTTTACAGCATAACCGAAGCTTCCCAAACCGATCGGAAGCAGAACGGCTGAGAAGATTACCAGCATAATGATGGTGTTAGAGAGTTGAGAGACGGTGTAGCCTTTAAGAAGCGCCAACCGCATCCCCTCCAGCGCATGCGTCAGCGGCAGGAACGCCGCCACCTTTTGAAGCCAGGACGGCAGCACGCTCACCGGATAGTATAATCCTCCTAAAAACCAAGACAGATTAGTAAACAGCCAGGTAATGGGATCACCTTGTTTTAACACCATAATAAAGCTGGCCGAGATAATTCCTACCGACGCAAAGGCTATAATAGTAAGAACCAAAACCAATAATCCTGCGCCATAATTAGCCGAACTCATATCAAGCCCAAAGAACAAATATCCAATAATAATATATGCCGCCACCCTGACGGTAGTCCACAAGAAATTATAGAGAGAAGAAGAGATAACGATAGTAGGGATTTCCGTAGGGGTGACTAACAGCGCCTCCAGGGTGCCCATTAACTGAGCGTTGCGGATAGTGCCGGTAAGACTGTTCAGGGCGATCCCCAGGTAACTGGAAAAGGCTATTCCTACCAAAGCGAACGAAAAATAATCCCCCCCATACCGTGAAAGATGTTTAGTTATGCCGGCGCTGACCAGTTTGCCCAGGAAGAAAAAAATTGCCGCCGAGAAAAAAATTCCCATAAAATCCATCAAGAAGGAAAGTTTATAGGAAGTAGCTGAAATAAAACTTACTTTGACAAAGGCCAGGGGCTTACGCAGGGTGGTTAAGATGCTTTTTTTATACATAATAGCGAACCGCTTTCAAACAATAAACTCTTAAATTACCCCTCACCCCAGCCCTCTCCCCCCAGGGGCGAGGGAGTTTTTAACATCTGAGGGCTGCCTTGGTATCCCTTCCCCCCTAGGGGAGAAGGTTAGAATGAGGGGGATAAAACAACCGACATATTAGAGTTGACAGACACTAGAAAGATAATAAAAATAATTATTAATAGCTCAAGTTTTCAGATGGATCGCTTTCCAACAACCGGTGAAAGACCTCGCCCAAGGAAATCTCTTCCTGAAAACAGCTTAACAGCCGGGCATCAGCCTCGACCAAGTGTTCGGTAATCCGCCAGATAGGGCTCAGTTGGGGGTTTATCTCCAGCGCCAGCTCTGTGTAAGGTTGAGAGTTGGTCGCTAGCCTCTCTAACTTGATAATCCCCTCAATCGGAGCGAGTAACGCTTGGTAGTCCAACTCCAGGTTCTGTAATTTTACTCGGTAGCGGCATTTATTGGAGAGCGACTTGATTTCCCGGGGGGTGCCGCAGGCCCTAACCTTCCCCCTATCCAGGATAGCAATCCGGTGGCAAAGCTCGGCCTCGGCCAGATCATGGGTGCTCAAAAATACGGTTTTTTGGCGGCGCATGATAAGTTCCTGGAGGATAAACTGGTGGAACTGCTGTGTAGCCTCTGGATCCAGGCTCCGGGTCGGCTCATCCATAAAGAAGATTTCAGGATCCATAAGCAACCCCCGGGCAATGGCCAGCCGCTGGCGCATACCGGTGGAATAATCCTTGAACATTCTGTCCGCCTCCGAACTCAACCCCACTATCTCCAGCGCTTCGGATATTCGGCGCTTAGCTTCTTTAGGCAACATATCATAGAGGGCGGCAAAAAACTCCAGGTTTTGACGACCGGTAAGCCGCCAGTAGAAACTTCTCTCCTCAGATATTACATAGGCAATTCGGTGACGAATTGCCTTACTCTGAGAGATAGGATAACCCGCCACCCAAGCCTCTCCTGTGTTTGGGAGGATCAGCGTACAGAAGATTTTAATCAGCGTCGTTTTACCGGCGCCGTTTGGGCCCAGGAGACCAAACAGTTCTCCAGGTTCAACTTTAAGGTCGGCCCCCATCAGAGCCGTAACCTTCTCCCGGCTGAAAGGATGCAAGAGCACTTCCCGAAGGCGTTTCTGTTTGGGAAAGCTCTTTACTATATCCCTGGCTTCAATAGCATATGGAGATCTGCTCATGTAAACTGCCTACCTACTGCTCTACGTAAAGAACCGTTATCGCAAATACAGCCTGCCCGGATAATGCTGTTTATCCGCTGTATCCGATGGTCATGATTTTTTATCACTATAGGAAATTATATAAAACCACCACTTGCTAATATGCTGTAAATATTAAGTTCAGCAACGCAAGCGATTGTTAATGGTTCCGGGCTCTGCCCGGTTTTTTAAATATCGACCAAGTCCCTCTTTAAAGTTTAGAGGCGTGATGCCTAACTCGTTATAAAAAGGTTTTTCATCGCAAACATTATCCTCCTGGAGCATCAGAAGTTGTTGCCGGGTAAGGGGGAAAAAACGAAAATCCTCCATGAGCATCACAATGGGTTTAATCAATGGGATAGGCTGATGTATCTTGATCCGGCGCACATCCAACACTTCGCCGATGGTCTCCAGCATCTTCTCATAGGGCATCTTCTCCGGCCCGCCCACTTCATATACTTTGTTCTTAGCTTTGGGACTGGTAAGGGCCTTGACAAATCCTTCCGCCACATTTTCCAGGGCGACCGGCTGCATAAGATTTCTACCATTGCCGATAATTGGTATCACCGGACTTAAGTAGATCATGTTAGCCATTACATTTATAGATTTATCATGAGGGCCGAAAATCAGCGCCGGACGGAAGATGGTATACGCTAATCCGCTTTCCTTGAGATAAACTTCCGCCTTATATTTAGTCTGATGATACTTAGATTTGGCCCCCTCCCTGGTTCCCAGGGCGCTCATCTGGATAAATTTTTTGATTCCGGCTTTTTTAGCCTCGTCCACCAAGCGACGGCTGGCCTCAAAATGGAGCCGCTCAAAAGTGATTCCTTCCTTAGGAAATTCTCGAATTATTCCTACTAAATTTATGACTGCCTCGCAGCCGGCCAACTTACCGGCTATCCCGTCATCGGTGGCGACATCCCCCTCTACCGCCTCCACATTCGGTTGGGATAGGGAGGC
>QIEW01000029.1 GCA_003230535.1 bacterium | reverse complement strand
TTATTTTTCTTGAACCATTTTTAGTTGACAAAACAACATAAGTAGTCGGCCTGTCTCAGGCCGAAACCACTATAAAGGGGTGCGTTTCCCTGGGCACTTTCGGCTTGAGAACCAGCCGAAAGATCGAACAAAGGGGGATTTAACAGAAGATTCAGGATCAGCTTATTATTTGTAAAATCTCCCCGGTCCTCTTTTTTCCAAAGAGGGGAATTCCCATAATAATTAACAGATACAGAAGAGCCGGCTCCCTCATCCTGGGATAAGGTTTCCGACCGCATTTACTACTTTGTCTATCCGGATAAGGTCCATGCAATCCGGGTGTGGGCAGCGCTTAGGCCGGCAGCGGTCACACCAGGGCAGAGGCGGCCGAATTACCAGATGGCGGTTCCCGATAGGTCCCCAGCGTTCCGGCCTACAGACGCGAATTGGGCAGAATAAAGATACCGTAGGCGCCCCTAAAGCCGCCGCCAGGTGCATCGGCCCTGTATTGGGGCTTACCATTACCTTAAAATGCGACATCAGGGCGGCCAGCAGTTGGATGCCGCAGGGGCCTGGATAGGTGTAATAGGGAATACTAAGCTGCGATGTGATCCGGAAGATAAGCCGCTCTTCTCCCGGGCCGCAGGTTATAAAAATGGTAACCGGTAACTTTCGGGTCAGCGCTTCGGCCAGCTCAACCCACTTTTCGGGCGGCAAATTTTTAGCCGATCCCCCACATCCCGGGTGCATACCAACCAGAATGGTATCCTGATGCAGCTTTAGCCCGCTCAAAAACCGGTCGGCCTGCTCTTGTACTTTTGCCGATATAAAGACCTCGGTTTTACAAATAGGTTCGGCGCCGATGGCTTGGGACAATTCCAGATTATACTCCGCCTCATGCCGGAGCGCCCGGGAACGTCGTTGAACAATGCGTTGGGTATAGAATGCTTGGGCTATTTTGGAAGCCTGGCCTATGCGCCGGGGGATTCCGGCCGTAGCGGTAAGCAATCCCATGCGGAAATCGGAAAACAGTATCAGCGCTACGTCAAACTTAAGCTGCCGGAGTTGGTGGAGGAGTTTCTTAAAGCCTTGGGTTCCACCTTCATCAATCAGCACGGTATCCAGATGAGGATTTTCAGACACTGCCTCATAAGCGGCGGGTCGTACCAGCATCCCTAAATAGCAATCAGGGAACTGCTTTCGGACAGAGAGGATAACCGGCGAGGCTAACACAACATCCCCCAACCGATCATTACGGGTGATCAGGATGCGGATTGCTTCAGACCTCCCCCCCACATGTATTGCCACTGGCTTCCTTCCATATAGATATATTGATTACAGGCGGCGCAGGTCGGTATTTTCCCCATCTCCATGTTGGTATGGAAATGACGTATTTTGTTCAGTCGCGCCCCATTCCAGATTTGGGGTATAGTTTCGTTAAGCATATTTCCGACCACCACTTGACCATCGTAATCCAAACAACAGAGAGGCACCCGCCCATCATGCAATACCACCAGCTGATCCCATAAGAACTTACAGGGGCAGGTAAAACTACCGGCTCCATTTGTTAACCCGCTTTTTGTGCCGACCTTCTTCAGCCATACATTATATTCTACCTCCAGCACCCGATCTGCCAATGGTTTCCAATACTTCCGGAAAGCTTTCAGCTCGCCTTCCGTCTCCTTCATCCGAATAATGGATATGGAAATAAATAAACGCTTACCTGATTTACGCCGGAGTTTTAATAAATTTTTTGTGTTATTCACTACTTGGTCAAAGGATAGCTTCCGACGGACCCCCTCATATGTCTCCCTGGTATAGCCGTCAATATCAATGTTGATCCTGTCTATTCCAGCCTCTAGCAAGGCTTGGGCTTTTTCCTCTGAAAGAAGCGCCGCATTGGTGCTAATTTGCACTCGACCTCCGGCGTGGGCCTTTGTATAACGCACCATTTCGGGAAGCTCTGGATGGATGAGGGGTTCGCCAAAATTAAACAGTTGAATAATCCGTATTCCGCACCGCCCGCAGTCATCAATAATCTTTTTGAACAGTTCCAGTTCCATGAAACCTATCCGGCGTGTCATATGCTGCCGCGGGCACATTATGCAGGATGAATTACAGGCATTGGTCACCTCGATGGTGGCTTTTACAGGGCGTTGGAGGCGCCGGGTCAGGGATATCCTGCGAGCCGTCTCCCTGACGGGAGCGATCTGAAATAATTTACGTTTTAAGTTCATATGGGCTTGGTGAGTCTAAATTTACTATAAGGACAATTTTTTTACATTTTTTTACATATTGAGGTACTTGCAAAAGTCTGAAAAATGTCATTCCCGAGCTCTTTTATCGGGAATCCAGATTGTGCAGGCATCAGCAACCTATGGATTCCTGTTTTCACGGGAGGGGACAATCTAAGCTGGTTTTGTAAGAGGCTCATATTTTTACATATTATATACTTATTTTATTATAGTTATTCATCCAAGTAAATATAAATTTAAGAAATATATACTACTCTATTACAGTATCATCCATTATAACAACAACACATTCTCTAAAGTGTTTTTGAGATGGAGCTTGACAAAAGATTGTGTGTGGCGTATAGTAACCCATTGTCGGTCGTGTATTTTATATAGCACCATGTTGAGTTAGCGGTTCTGCGCGTCCGCTTGGTTTTTTACATTATATTTGATTCCATTGTCTATTTGTAGCTGTTATCATATACCCATGGGGAAAGGAGTTAAAAATGAAAGTCCTTTACATTGCAGCTGAATGTAAGCCTTTTTCAAAAGTAGGCGGTGTTGGGGATGTAGCAGGTGAACTTCCTCCAGAGTTGAAAAGAAAGGGCATAGATATAGAGGTAGTCACTCCATTTTATGGAAGTGTAAAAAAGAAATTTGTGGGCGATAAAACAGATGAGTATTTTGTTGAAAATTTCAATAATGAGAGGGGCGTGCAAAAGAAGGAACTGATTGAAATTTATCGCGGCGATCTTGATGGGGTTCCAGTAAATTTATTGAAAAATAAAACTTACTTTGAAGGTG
>QIEW01000257.1 GCA_003230535.1 bacterium | reverse complement strand
TCTAACATTTCTTTGTCCATAATGCACTATTAAACAAGAAAAATATAAATTATTCAACAAAAAAACGCTCTATGCGTAACATGAGTTATTAGATTAGAATAAGACTAGCAATATTAGGTTCGGATAGATTGTAATTAAGTTACTAATCTTTAAAGACAAACAAACCATACCAGACACGATGATAATACTTAACAAACTACGCGGCAACCCGAGGTAAACATGGCAGACCAATCATCTTATAAGCATACGTTATCCCTTCCCCAGACCACATTTCCCATGAGGGCCAATCTGGCGGAAAATGAACCCAAGACTTTAGCTTTCTGGGAAAAGATAGACCTAACCGCTCAACTTCATCAGCAGAACATAAATTGCCCTAAATATACCCTCCACGACGGTCCGCCCTATGCCAATGGTCATATTCACATTGGTCATGCCCTAAACAAGATTTTAAAAGACATTATTGTCAAAACCAGGAACATGTCCGGTTATCAGGCGGTGTTTATCCCTGGTTGGGACTGTCATGGTCTGCCGATAGAACATCAGGTGGACAAGGAATTAGGCCGACGGCGGCATCAGCTCACCGCGCTGGAGAAGCGCCGGATTTGCCGGGAATACGCCCAAAAATTTATCGATATTCAGCGGGAAGAGTTTATCCGGCTCGGGGTCTTAGGCCGCTGGAATACGCCTTACCTTACCATGACCCCCGCCTATGAAGCGGGAATTGTGCGGGAATTTGCCCGGTTTGTAAAAGCCGGTTCTGTTTACCGGGGGGTAAAGCCGGTCTACTGGTGCATAAGTTGCTCCACGGCTTTAGCGGAAGCCGAGGTGGAATATAAGGACCATGCCTCTCCTTCGGTGTATGTGACCTTTCCGCTGGCGCTTTTGTCCCGGAAATCATTAGGGCTAGGCAGTTCCGCCTCTATGGTCATCTGGACTACCACGCCGTGGACACTGCCGGCTAACCTGGCGGTAGCCGTCCATCCCGATTACCAATACGTAGCTGTCCGAGTAGGCCGGAGGGTATTCATTGTAGCCCAACAGTTATTAGCTTCCTTCCTTGAAGTGCTGGGTAAACCGGGAAAAGGGGAAGTAATGGCGACCTTCAAGGGTCGGGAGCTGGAAGGGCACAACTCTCAGCATCCTTTCCTGGAGCGGCGCTCGGGCATTATCCTGAGCCATCACGTTACCCTGGAGCAAGGCACCGGCTGTGTCCATATTGCTCCCGGGCATGGAGCGGAAGACTATGTGCTGGGGCAAAAATATGGTCTGGAGACTTACAGTCCGGTAGATAAACGCGGTAATTTCCACCCCGAGGTACCTCATTTCGGCGGGATGAGCATTTTCACCGCCAATCATGCCATTGTAGAAAAACTAAGGGCGGATGGGCATCTGCTCTCTGCGGAGGAGATCGCCCATTCTTATCCCCACTGTTGGCGCTGCAAAAGGCCGGTAATTTTCCGGGCTACCGCCCAGTGGTTTATCTCCATGGAACAGGGAGACTTGCGGCAGAAAGCTTTGGAGGCGGTAGACAAAATCAGCTGGCACCCCGCCTGGGGACGGGAGCGTATCTGGGGTATGCTGAGTAACCGGCCTGATTGGTGTATTTCCCGTCAGCGCATCTGGGGGGTGCCGATAATGGCCTTTTCCTGCACCTCCTGCGGTCATATGTTACTTGACCCTAATATCATTGAACACATTGCTGACAAAGTAGCTAAAGATAGTTCAGATGTATGGTTTGCCAAACCGGCGTCGGAATTCCTTCCAGATGGTCAAACCTGCTCTAAGTGCGGGGGAACGGACTTTGAGAAGACCAATGATATCTTGGATGTGTGGTTTGAGTCAGGGGTAAGCCATGCGGTGGTGCTCTCTGAAAATCCGGAACTCAACTATCCGGCGGATTTGTATTTGGAAGGTTCGGATCAACACCGGGGCTGGTTCCATAGCGCGCTGCTTACCGGGTTAGGCGCCAGGGATATTATCCCCTACCGGGCGGCGCTTACCCATGGGTTTGTGGTGGACGGAGAGGGCAAGAAAATGTCCAAGACCGCCGGGAATGTAATCTCCCCGCAGGAGGTCATCAAAAAACACGGAGCGGAACTCCTGCGGTTATGGGTGGCGGCGGAAGACTATCGCGAGGATGTGCGTCTCTCGGATGAGATCCTCAAGCGTCTGGTGGAGGCCTATCGCCGGGTGCGTAATACCTGCCGGTATCTGCTGGGCAACCTGAATGATTATAACCCCAAGGAACATCGGGTTCCCTATCAGGAACTGCCGGAGGTAGACCGTTGGTTGCTGCACCAGTTACAAGTATTAATCAGAAGAGTGGAGAAGGCTTATTCAGACTTTAGCTTCCACTTGGTTTACCATAGACTCCATAATTTTTGTGCGGTAACGTTAAGCGCCATCTACCTGGATATCCTCAAGGACCGCATGTATTGCTCCGCCCCCGACGCTAAGGAGCGGCGGGCCGGGCAGATGGTGATGCTGGAGGCATTACTTACCTTGATACGTCTGTTTGCACCGGTACTTTCATTTACGGCGGAAGAGGTGTGGCAGCATCTCCCCCAAGCTGTCAGAGATGTTCCCAGTGTACATCTGGCGCCTTTCCCAAAAGTAAAGACAGAGTGGCTGGATGAGAAGCTGTCGAAGCGTTGGGAACAACTCCTTTGCCTGAGGAGCGGGGTTTGCAAAGCCCTGGAGCTGGCGCGGGCCCAAAAAATTATCGGCTCAGGACTGGCGGCGGAAATCTCTCTTTCCCTCACCCCTACCCTCGCCCAACTTGCCGGCAGTTACCGTTCAGAAGATCTGGCTGCATTATTTATCGTATCCGGAGTAAGCCTGGAAGATATCCCCCTCCAATCAGAAAGCTATGCGCTAGTGATCGGGAACGCTGAGCTAGCTGACATTCCGGAGCTCAGCGTCAGTCGGGCTAAGGGAGGAAAGTGCAGCCGTTGCTGGATGTATCATCTTCAGGTGGGACAAATTCCCAGCCACCCTGAACTCTGCCCTCGCTGTGCGGAGGTCATGGGAGAGGGAACCAGTTCCCTTTTGTTGCCGAACTCCGTTGCTTAAGTGAGTTAGCGATACTCTGTAATACCATAGTAGCCCTCAGATGTTAAAAACTCCCTCCCCCACCATTGGGAGAGGGCTGGGGGGAGGGGGAATTTGTTAAAGATAAAGCGCTCTTTAGGGTGTTTCGGCCTGCCGATCCGATCTTTCGGCTTGTCTCAAGCCGAAAGCGCTAAGAGCAGCGGCGCCCTGCTTTGGTTTCGGCCTGAGACAGGCCGAAACATCTATATGAAAACATCTATATGAAAACATCTATATGAAAACATCTATATGAAAACATCTATATGAAAACATCTAATGCGAATTAACAGTTAAAGATAAGCATAATAATCATGCAGGCAGCCAGTTTACCCCAGATGTGAAGGAGGAGACCGGATGAAGAGCGC
>QIEW01000051.1 GCA_003230535.1 bacterium | reverse complement strand
CTTGGGCAGGTTAGACTTCATTCTGGTTCCTTCGCCGGCCGCTAAGATTATAATTGCTAATTTTCCTGATATTATGCCCATCAACCCCCCAAATTGCTCCTTTTGTATCAGTTATTACTTGTTTGAACGCTAATTTGCTCCCGTTTACTTGAATAGTGATTTATTGTTTCAATATGAACCGCATCCTTCTCTATAGATAACCTAAAGCTTTCAATCTCTCTTTTTTATGTGCTGTCGGGTTCTCAAACCCGACAGGCTGAATGGGTGGCAGGTTTGAGAACCTGCCACCACCTAAAACATTGATGATGTTATTTAAATACAGCCAGTTATAAAATAATAGTCAAAAAACAAAATTTTTGTACAAATTACCGAAAACTCCCGTTATGGAAGCGACCAACTCCGAGCATATTTTACAGATAACCTAAAGCTTTTAATCTCTCTTTTGTCTTTTTATCTACTTCCATACTTGTTTCTGTAAATTGGACATCCAAATAAAAACCTCGCAGATAAGTCTGCGCCGCTGAGGTTTGAAAAAATTTCAAGTATAAAGTCCGGCTGCCGGCGAAAGGAGCCAGGAGCATTCCTGTCTTAGCAAAACCTTGTTTAGCAGCCTTGGGCCAGGAGATATTAACCCATTCCTTTTTATCCTGAGATACGGCAAAAAAAGGTATTTTCCGGTCGCAATAAGCTATAAGTTGAAGCTGTCCCTTAATAATTGGTTCCGGGAAGCTGACCTGCCATATTATTTCGGCCTGAGGATTATCCGATATCTTTAATACGCCATTCTCCCAACTGATATCACCCTGAATGGAATGGACGGCTTTACGCCAATCATCCAGGAAATAAAAACTCTTAAAACAGGAACTGCCGGTTAGCTGAAGCTGTTCATTTGTTTTCATGCGGCGGTAAATATCTTTGGTTAGAGAAGTTACCTGGCCAGCCAATTGGTCGGACACATCTTTTTCCTCACCCATATTAGTATAGTCATATAGTTTTTTCTCTTGAGCCAGTACTTTGGGAATCTCGTTCTGACCGCTGATAAAATCATCATTTAAGGTCAACCCTGCCACTCCCCAAATAAGTTTAGACTTAAGGGTGCGGAGAGCTTTCCGCTCTATAAACTGGGAAGCTTCCGAATAGGCCGGCTTATCCTTCCAGCCGCTCTTTGTCCCCTCCATCAGGGCCAGCAGACTCTTGCCCTGAAGTCCGTCCGGCAGCGGGATATTAGCCAAATCCAGAATAGTCGGCATAATATCTATGCTTTCTACTATGTTAGAGACGGTCCGGGGTGGAAATCTATGGTCATATATGATCAGGGGCACCTGGAGATTTTCCTCATACATCGGAAATTCATGCCCAAAATGACCGTGCTCGAGGAAACTTTCCCCATGATCGCTGGTAAAGATCAGGCTCACTTTCTTCTCTAATCCCAGTTGCTTAATCGCTGATAATAATTTCCCTATCTGGTAATCCGTAAAACCTATCTCATCATCGTATAAATTTATAATATGCTTGATCTCGGCAGCCGACAGTCTCATTCTGCCGTTGACCAGGGGATTTGCCTGTCTGGAAATAAAACCTTCCTGGAACCGGCCGCGATATGCCTTGTCAGTAAAAACCTTGAATTTGGCAGGAGGATAATATGGCCAGTGCGGATCAATTATATGCCAAACAAATAGAAATTTATCGTCCTTAAGTTCCTTAAGATACCCGATCGCTTTATTATAAGTTTCCTGGGTGGGCTGATCTGGAGGAATAAATTCATTGTTTTCATACTGATCAAACCCTTGGTCAAAACCAATGTTAGCAGATACAGCCGGGTTGTTTAGCAATCCATAGGTGCGGTAGCCGTGTTGTTGCATCACCTCCGCCAGAGTAACTACATTAGGATGTATCCGCCCTAAATAACCATAATTGGACTTGGTATGCCCCACTTTATGGACAGAAGGATATAGAGAACTGAAGATAGAAGTAATAGATGGCGTAGTCCAGGAGCACTGGCTGTACGCATGAGTAAACAAAACTCCCTTTCCGGCCAGATTATCCAGGTAAGGACTTGTCTGGCGGTGGTATCTATAACAGCTTAAGTGATCCGCCCGTAGAGCGTCGGCAATAATTAAAATAATTCCTCTGGGGGCCGGGGAAGACTTGGCGGTCTGTTCCCCTTCCCGGGAAGAGCAGCCTGACGCCGAGTAAAGAACCAGCGCCAACAGAAAACATAAAATGATTGTCAGAGATTTCTGATCCTTCATTTTTGTTATCGCATAGTACACAGGTTAACTAAATATTGCTTTCAAATTATACTCTATCCGGACTTCAAAACCTATAAAAACAAGCCGGTTATGCTCTTACTATCATAGTAATACAATAGGGAACATAAATATGCCTGATTATGAACTTAGCGCACCTTCGGTGCGGACTTTTATACAAGGTTGGGTTGAGCTTGCGAAACCCAACAATTCAGGTGGTGTCAGATTCTCAAATCTGACACCCTCCCCTAATGGCTGTCAGGTCTGAGGACCCGACAGCACAAGAATAGATTTCAGTATCTTATTGTTTTATTGGCTGAAAAAATGGAAATTCCTATACTATCAGGCTATAATACCTTACAAAATCTTTCTGGACTTCAGCTTATCCATAATGGTATATTCTATTTCTCTTTTGGGAACAAGATCTTTACTGCAAAACTCGGCCGGATTTTTCCGGTAACGCAGGTAAAACTCCTTCATAGTCAGCAGTTCTAATTCAGGATCTTCAGCGATCGAACGGAGAATGCCGGTAAGCTTCGCCGTATTTTCCTTGTCAGTCTTACCGGAAGACATTTCTGATAAAGAGTGGCTGTGCATAAAGAAATTCATTACCCGCAACCCCAGTTCTTTGGCTTGCCCGATGAAACCAAGCAGCTCTTCCTTAGTTGCCCAACAGAGGTCGGTCTTTACAAATTGTTGCTTACGCAGCATCCGCCGCCAGCCTAAATTAAGATAAAATTCCCGGTAAAAGCCGGTAACCGGGAACTCTATCAAACCGTCTTTTTCTATTAGGCAATTTTTACTCCAGGTGACCTTACAGTTAGGGAAGCCATAAAACATGGTGCTGTCCAGAGGAATATTTACGGCCCTCAATGCCTCCATTGTCTGCTGATTTATCCCATAATAATGCCCGCCCCGATGAGCGATGGGGTCCTCGCCCGCGAGCTCTCTAAACAACTCTATCCCCTGCCGGAGGATATGGAGCTGCTCCTCAGCCGAATACTCCCATTGCGACATTCTGCGCCTCTTGTCCGCCCAGACGGGATGAATATGGAGTTGGAGGTCATGCCCGGCTCGTTTTGTCTCCCTAAAAATATCCTCCAATTTTTTCTGATGGAAATAAGCCATCTCCAGGATACTGATAAAGAAGGTGGCCTTGACGGAATGGGCTTCCAAGACCCCGAGCAG
>QIEW01000321.1 GCA_003230535.1 bacterium | reverse complement strand
AAAGATTCTGAAGGCGCTGAATGCCCAAATCAAAACCAAAGAAAGGAAGCGATTAGGACTTTGCAGGCAAAAAACCGGACTTGAAAAAATTGAACCCCTTATTTTACAGTGAGTTACTGTCCCCCTAAATCAAACTTCCGTCAATATAGAATACCTGACCTTAGCCCGACAAGATGTTCCCGAATATCAGCGGGTGGTTATTACCGGCGAGGAGTTAAGAGCTTGCGAAGATGAGGGAGCGGTTGAGGAGCGGTTGGATATGATGTTAAACCTGGCACCCCTGTCCGGGACGTTCTGGGTGGGAGTGGATACGGGTTACACCAATGACCCGACGGAAATTGTCATCTTCAAGGAAACCAATGACCCGAATGAACGCCTGCACTTAAAAATAGTTTTGCGGGTGCATTTGGAACATGTGGCATATCCGCATATCTCGGCCTGCCTGTCGCTGATCGACCGCTACTATAATCCGGTGGGAATTGGACTGGACAACGGCGGGAACGGCTTGGCGGTGGTACAGGAGTTGACCTGCCTGGATAAGTATAGAGCCTTGGGGCTAAAGGACAGGCTCCGTGGCTTTGATTTCGGGAGCAGTATTTCAATGTATATGGAGAACGGAGAGGAAAAGAAAAAGCCAACTAAGGAATATATGACACAGCTTATAAACGGCAGTCTCCAGGGGCGGGAGATGGTACTCCCCATGGATGATGTGGACATCGAATCCCAGTTCACCACCCACACTTATACCTTCAACAGCGGGGGCCGCCTCCAGTATTCGAAAGGCAACGATCACATTATCGACGCCGTGCGCTGCTGCCTGCTGGTGCGGGAGCAGTTTAAGGATGACAGCCCGTTGGGGAACACATCATACGAGATACCGATACCGTTAATCACAGACCCGATCTTTTGGTGAGCCCTAACAATACAAGGAGATAAGCAACATGAAGGCCAAAAACAAAAGAAAATATAAAGACAATCAGGAGTCAGTAAACATATTTACCAAACAGTTAGGCGTTGTCGCCGCCTTGGACTCCGCCGCATTCAGTAAATTGAATGTGATTGAGGCGATACCGCCCACCTGGGATAATCCAAACCCCGCATTATTTGTGAACAACGCGGGGCAGCTTCCGCCTGACGATCTCTTTTACAATTCGGTCGGGGTATTTTATCTCAGTCTGGCGCAGGTCTTCAAAAAAGACATGTACGCTGTAGTTTGCTTTTTGGGCCAGTTTTTCACCAGCCTTGCGTACTTCCTTGACTATTGGGTCTTGCCACATATTTATACTCCCCTTTTAAATCCCATTAATTCCTCTGGCGTACAGATAATCGGCGTAAGGATTTCATGCTTGGCATTAATTTCGTTAAGTTTCTTGCGAATCTCGGCGTTAGCTATATGGGTACAATTCCAGGTAAGCAGGAAATCCAGACCGTATACACAAGCAAAGGCCAAATGGGTTGCATCCCGGATTGCCTTTTTAGGCAGAGAAAGCTCAGCCAGATACAATTCCGTAACTTCCTCAACCTCTTGAGTAGCTGCCAGAATCTCAATATCTTTGATTATATGCAATCGTTGTTCAGCCGCTTTATTATCCCCCAATTGTATTTCGTTTATAACCACCGGCGAGATATAAATCTCGTAATGCATACGCCTAACTTCCCACCATTCCTGGGTAATCTGTTGATGGGCTAAGACAATAATGTCCCGGCTTTGCCTGGCTGTCAGGTAACTTGGAATAGTGGTTTCCAAATATAAGGTTGATTTCATGAGTTATCGAAATATTTCTCTTAGTGTTTCTTGTATGAATGATCTTAATACCGGATAACCGGTTGAATTGTCATCATAGATACAAAACCTAAAGCGACGGAGATCAAAAGGAATATCACCTGTGTTCTGGGACAGAAGAATAGACCTTTTCCCAAGAGAATGTGCCATTCCTAGCTCATAAAGAACATTAGGATTTCTTCTGGTGCATTCTGCAACTATTAAGCCTGCTGTATAGATGCCCTCAAATATATCTTCCATAACTCCCTGTCCAAACATTTCATCTGCTCTCCGTACCACAAGTTCTTTTCCATTTGGGGCCATACTCAGGTAATTTCTGAGATGGTCGTTCCATATACGATCACTCCACTTTTCTTTGAAAGGCATTAGAACAAATACAGAATTTGGAATTTGTTTGTAATTTCTATTTCTCTCAAAAAATGGACAGCCGACAAGTAATTCATTCGGCTGTTTTTCTTTAGTAGTAGATTCTTCTAAATCTAATGGTGGCCGGTTTTTTATCATAGACCTTATAAGGTGAGCAAGAGAATAAGTTGCTGCGAGTTGGTCACCTCCACCACCAAAGGATGTATACATATCATGTATTAAGCTACGAGGGTCTGTACCCAATATGGCAACTTCATCAGGGAAATGCAGTTTAGCTAACTGAAGAAATAAATCGTAAAGGGGTCTCCCAGAAATTTTGGGGGTTCGATTCGGCTTATTAAGCCCTGCTTGCTCTAATAATTCTTCTGCTTCTTTACAGAATGCATCATATCGTTTATTAAGCGGA
Organism: bacterium; assembly: GCA_003230535.1. Taxonomy (GTDB): domain Bacteria; phylum SZUA-182; class SZUA-182; order SZUA-191; family SZUA-191; genus SZUA-191. Next base: position 479 of record QIEW01000321.1, on the reverse strand, counting down.
AGGAGTTTCCTGGTATTTCTGGGCATCTTTACTCCCTATAAACGCTGTATTTTCGCACATAATCTTTAACCTTAATTTTCCATAAAAGTTGCTGAATGTCAAGAGGAAACCGATACACCGGGGAAAACTACCTATATTGCCACCCCGGGTGATTTAGCGGCTCGTGAAAAACTGATCAATGGCAACATGAACCTGGTTATAAGCATTGCCAGGCGATACTCCGGTTTTGGTCTACTCGCTGGCCGATTTGATTCAGGAGGGTAATCTGGGACTGATCACGGCGGTGGGAAAATTTGATCCTACGATGGGTTATCGGTTCAGCACCTACGCTACCTGGTGGATAAAGCAGTCGATTGTGCGGGCGTTATTCCAGCAAGCCCGGCTGATCCGCCGTAACTTCTCAAAAAGTTGAGGGAGAGGAGTTGTATTTTATGGAGAAGTGTATATAATGTGTTAGGTAGATATTTTGAATAATCACG
>QIEW01000168.1 GCA_003230535.1 bacterium | reverse complement strand
TATTTGGAGCCGTTTTGCTATTATTTTCTTATATTTATCAACTTATTAAGCTAATATTTTACCCAATATTGCCCTCCGAAACTTGAGTTATCATTTAACTTTGACAAAATTCTCAAGGAAAATATTGTTTATTGGGGAAGACAGGGGAATAAGTAAGCAATTTATGAATGCAGCAAAAAGAGCACTCTTCTACATTTTTCCACCCATGGACATCATGATACCCAAGATATTAAAAACTCGCATTTAGCCTTGTTCGAAGAAGACAACCTTAACTTGGAAGATATAATTTCAAATCTCAGTTTTCCCTCATGCTTTATGGTCTGTATGAGTGCCTGTGAAACTGGAATTCCTGATATTAACTAGCTCTGGAGAATTTCTTGGGTTGTCTGCCGGTTTCTTACAGGCTGGGGCTAAGGTAGTAATATCCACCTTTTGGTCAGTAACCGATATTTCTACTGCATTGTTTATGGGGCGATTTTATGAAAATATGCTACATGAAAAAATGCCCCCTGCTAAGGCTTTAAGAAAAGCCCAAAATTGGCTCAAAAACGCCAGACCAGAGATTATTTATAAGAAAATTAACGAATACCAGCGAGCATTAATTATTGAAAGAGAGAAACTGAGAAGTTCAAGCCGATCGGGAGATGGGCTATGCTATCAAATGAGGTACTTGCAAAAGTCTGAAAATGTCATTCCCGGGCGCTTTTATCGGGAATGACAATCTAAGCTGGTTTTGCAAGAGGCTCACAAGTTTAATGTAAAAAAGGAGAACAGCTAGTATGCCTAAGCTGGTGGTGGGAGTGATTTTTGGCGGGCGGTCGGTGGAGCATGAAGTATCGGTGATCACCGCCCTTCAGGTGATTGAGAACCTGGATAAGAGTAAGTATGAGGTGATACCAATCTACATTACCAAGCAGGGGCGATGGCTTACCGGGCCGGCATTATTAGACATTAAAAATTTTGCGGATTTGGGCGGCCTGGAGCGGAAGCTGGAGCCGGTGTTTCTCCTGCCGCAGGCGGATGAGCAAAAGTTGCTGGTGTTCGGTACGCTCTGGGGTATCCTGCCCAAAATAGACATGAAGCGGTTGGACGTGGTCTTTCCCGCTCTCCACGGGACATTTGGCGAGGACGGGACAGTGCAGGGGTTATTGGAGCTGGCGGACATCCCTTATGTGGGAGCGGGCGTCCTGGGTGCGGCGCTGGGGATGGATAAGGCGGCTACCAAGGCGATGCTGCGTGAGGCGGGACTACCGGTGTTGCCCTATGTTTGGTTTTCCCGGGCACAATGGGAGAAGAACCCTGAGAAAGTAATTTGCGACATAGAGGCAAAACTCCCTTATCCTGTCATAGTAAAACCCGCCAATTTAGGCTCCAGCATCGGTATCACCAGGGCCAAAGATCAACAGGAGCTGCGGTTCGGTCTAAATGTGGCCGCCAATTATGACCGACGTCTGCTGGTGGAGCGGGCGCTCGAGGACTATATGGAAATAAACTGTGCTGGGCTGGGCGCGGGTGATGAGGTTGAGGTGTCGGTCTGTGAGCAGCCGGTATCCGGCGAAGGTTTGTTGAGCTACGAGGAGAAATATATGCGGGCCGAGGGGAAGGGGATGAAAGGTATGTCCAGGCTTATCCCAGCCCCTATCTCACAGAAGCTGTCCGAGCAGCTACAAGATTTTACAAGAGAAGCCTTCCGGGCATTGGATGGCCGAGGCTTAGCCCGAGTGGATTTCTTAGTGGACAAGAAGGATAAGGGAGCACAGGATGGGAAACCGTATATAAATGAAATAAACACTATGCCCGGCTCAATAGCTTTTTATCTCTGGACAGCTCAAGGAATAACTTTCCCTCAACTCATAGATAAGTTAATCGAAATAGCCCGAGAAGCTCATCAGGAAAAAACCCACACTATGTATAGCCATGATACTAATCTTTTGCGCCTCAAAACTTCCTCCCTCAAAGGCGGGCGCGGGCTGAAAAAGTAACCCGACTATCTATAAGCCTCCTGAGTTCCGGATAAAATTACAAGGTCACAGGCAGCATCTCCAGGTGTTGAGCAGACCCTAAAAACCCTTGTCAGTTACGCCATAAAGGGCCTATAGGAATATCGAACGTTCATCCCTCTCACCAGGTTAGCCACCTTCAAGATAATTTTCTTTTGCATCTCCAGTCCCAATTCAAGATTCTCTTTAACTATCTGTGAGTAGGCATCATGATTGATCTCTAATAACTCGGCATCTTCAATGGCGGTAGCTTTGGCGGAGTGGACCTCCTCATCAAAGAAAGAAAGTTCCCCAAAGTAATCTCCCTCTCTGAGAACAGATACTGTCTTTTCCCTGCTTACAAACCGCTTTAAAGGCAAAGTAATTTGTACCGAGCCATTATTAATTAAATATAATGTACCCCCTTTTTCCCCATAATTACAAATAATATCCCCAGCCTTGAAATTCTTTTTCTTTGCTACCTTAGTGATAACCTTCAACTCATCATCGCTCATTTCCTTAAATAATGATATCTTCCTTAATCCCCTGATTATCCTGATATTCGCCATGATCTCACCCCCGCTATAAGTTTATTTGTTTAACCCGAATAATTCGGGATCATAAACACGCTCGGAGTTAGTCCCTTCCACAGTGGGAGTTTTCGGTGATTGGTATGAAAAATTTGTTTTTTGACCGTTATTATATAAGTACTTGTATTCAAATAACATCATTAATGTTTACCGTGAATTTATGAATAATCCGGGTCTAACTCTTCGCTACCTATAAATAGAGATGTCCATTATATAATGATTATTCCTGATTTTGTGCAGTAGTGTTTTTGGGGAGCATAATTTGCCCAATACAGCTATCCTAAATCCACCGTCAAAAAAACAAAAAAACCTCGTTGGTGATTTAAATACAATATGATAGAATGTATTTATGAGGGAAAAACTATCGCCAAAATTAAACGCCAACGAGGTAACCCGAATAATTCGGGATCATAAACACGCTCGGGGTTGGTCGCTTTCATAGCGGGAGTTTTCGGTGATTTGTATGAGC
>QIEW01000258.1 GCA_003230535.1 bacterium | reverse complement strand
GAAGTTTTCTCCGGCTTAAGTCGCCGGTGCCGCCGAAAATAAGCATGGTAAATGGTCCAACTTTTAATTTTTCCAGAGGAATATCGCACGTTGTCAGATATCTGCTTTCTACTACAGGCGGTTCTCTCCGTTCCACGGCAGACTCCTTTTTGCCTAGATTATCCATAAAAGACCGTAATAACCGGTTTTTGGATTAATCGGGTTAGCGGGATAAATTAGCGCACCCTGCCGGTGCGGACTTTTCAGGTGGCGGCAGGTTCAGGAAACCTGCCACTTGTTCAGGCTGTCAGGTCTGAGGACCCGACAGCACAAGAAACTCTATCCACTTGTTTTAATTGGTCACGAAATGGAAATTCCTATACGCTTCCAGTTAGTGAGTGTAAATAATTAACTCGTCACTTTTATAGATGTTTCAGCCTGTCTCAGGGCCGAAACCACTATAAAGGGGTGTGTTTCCCATGACACTTTCGGCTTGAGGACAAGCCGACTCTAAAACTTATTATAGACTCTAAAATTTATTATAGAAAGATCGAAATCGAAACCGAAAGGTTATAGGAGCTCGGCCAAGGGGGTATTGTTATGAAAAAGGAGGCGCCTGAGCTTCTTTAGAGCGTTAACCTCAATCTGCCTGATACGCTCCCGAGTGAGCCCGAACAGGTTACCGATGGTTTCTAAGGTTTTTGGTTCACCGTTTTCTAAGCCAAACCGATGGGAGAGTATTTCCTGTTCCTGGGGAGTAAGGTGGTTGAATAAGCATTTAATTACTTGTTGACGTCGGTTACAGGAGATAATATCAATTGGTGAGGCGGCCATAGGATCACTGAATACATCCTTGAGTGAATTTCCTTCCTTGCAACCGATTTCATGCTCCAGAGAAATGGGATTCTGACTTAAAGCTAAAATCCGCGTCACTTGCTCAGGGGACATGCCCATCTCAGCGGCAATCTCCGTTGGCGAAGGGTCGCGTCCCATCTTTTGCACCAGAGATTGGAGAAGTCTGAAGAAGCGGTTTACCGCTTCAGCAACGTTTACGGGTAACCGCACTAGATGGGAATGCTTGGCGATGGATCGGACAATCGATTGCCTGATCCACCAAGCCGCATAGGTGCTGAATTTAAAACCCAGCTCCGGTTTGAACTTTTCAACTGCTCGGATCAGTCCCAGGTTTCCCTCTTCAATAAGATCATTCAGAGGTAATCCACAATTTCTATAGCGCCGAGCTACAGAGATTACCAAACGCAGGTTGCTTTTAATCATTATTTCCCGAGCTTGGGCGTCCCCCTGTTTTACGCGGTAGGCTACAGCCTTTTCTTCCGCCGGAGTGAGGATTACAATATCACGGATCTCCTGGAAATAGCGCTGAATAATACTGCAAGAGGCTGATGTTTCTTCAGCTTCTTTATGCTGAACTTCTGGCGCGGGGACCTTTAAATCATAGACCACCGCTCCTTCCTGCCCGGGTTCCGGGAACTCTTCTGATTCGTAGCTGATATTAGGCATAAGTTGTGGCATAATTATAGATATTGGCTATAGGGTTTTGGATTATTTCGACGGTATTTTCAAACTAAATAAGAACTATAATAAGAGATAGCAAAATATATGCCAATATTCCGGAAAAACTATATTGTTTTGTGGAATGTGGGGGTGGAATATATTTGCATGTCATTAATTTCTTATAATAACAATATATTGTATTATGAATAGTCGGTGTAAATTTATTCGAAAACCAGGTTTTATAATTGGAATAAAGAAGATCATGAGAGCTGGACTTCGGGTGTAGATTACCGAAATTTAAATCACTAACTTATTATAAAGATTTAATATAATACATATTAAAAGGTATTAATTAATATCAGTAAATTATGCCCTGTTTTTCGGGATTATTCATTTTTATGCACCAGATGTTCCGTTATTAATCAGTAGGTAATAGATGATGCAATCGTAAAAAGTCCCGGGTGTCATTGCGAGGCGGGTTCATTGCGAGGCGGGTTTATCGCCGAAGCAATCCCATTGATTTGTAATTAAATTTGAGATTGCTTCGCTTCGCTCGCAATGACAAAAATCGCCGCTTTTTGACTTTTTACGAAACCATCATAGATATTTATGCAGATATTTTTTGGGCGGCGCCTCTAATGACGTGTCTACTACTAAGACAGAGGAGAAGTTGAGGTGGAGGAGATTAAACGTCTGAAAGCCGAAATTGTGCGCCTGCAAAGGTTAGCGGATAAGCAAGCGGTACTCATAGGTATTTTAAGGGAAAGTCGAGGAGTTGACGGAGTTTTGGGAGTAGCCCGTTTGGTGGAGGCCGGTTACCGGGTAAGTGACGCTTGTGAAGCCCTTGGAGTAGCTCGCTCCAGTTATTATGCCTACCTGGCGGCTAAAGCGCGCCCGGCCACTGAAAAAAAATCCGGGGAGCATGATGTGTATTTGTTGGAAAGGATTCGGAGTATTTGCAGTGAGCATCCTTCTTGGGGATATCGGCGAGTGACCGAATGCTTAAGACAAAGGGAAGGGATAATAGTTAACCACAAGCGGGTGTACCGGCTAATGCGACAGTATATCCAATGAGTTTATGCCGATCAGCTTTTTGATCCGAATAATTCGGGACTTATAACACGCTCGGAGTTGGTAGCTTCCATAGCGGGAGTTTTCGGTGATTTGTATGAGAATTTTGTTTTTTGACCGTTATTTTGTAACCAGATGTATTCATACAGAATCATCCAACAGGGCGCCGCTGCCCTTAGCGCTTTCGGCTTGAGACAAACCGAAAGATCGGAAATTTTTAAGAGCTTAAGCGTAAACAATCCTGGGGATTGATATGGTTTTCTCTATAACAAACCTAACGGAGGTTGCTTAGTTCCCGCTTAAGGTTGGAAATTTTATGTTTAGGCAAGGTGAATGTAACAGGTTCTTCTCCCCAGGAGGCGTAATAGCTGTCGCCGTCCTTCTCTTGGCCGACAAGCAGGCTTTGCCGGCTGCCATCGGACCAAACCAGAGTTACGGTAAGTTGGGGGGTATCCAATCCCGATTTTTCCGGGGCGGGTTTCTCTAAGTACTCCTTAATTTGTAAGCTGCCAAGTAACTCAAGCAATCTGTTTACCGCTGTGAGACTCAATAATTTGGAGGTCGGTTTGGAAGGCTGCCATTGGCCTCCCTTTTCTCTAAGGTGAAACTCACCATCATCATATTCAAATTTCAATTCTACCGCCTGCTTCGGGTCAGAAGCGAATAACTGATATTCCCGCCAATCCCGGCGCTCAAACAGCTCTCTCAGATGAGATGCTATTAGCTGTGTCTCCTGAGCGTCGTCGTTTCGGAAATAAATAACTGCTGGGTCAGGACTTAACTTGCCTAAGTAAAAATGAGCTGTCTGTTGATTAAAGCTGTTGGTGAAACGGATCTCCATCCGACCGCCATCCACTCCAAACAGTTCATGTTTCTCTTTTTGGCGGGAAATAAGTTCCCCTCTTTTAAGCTCTTTTAACTTCAGGAAAAGTTCTTCTATATAAGCAAGTTTCGCCGGAGCAGCAACGTCACTTATCACTTGCCAGCGGGAGCCTTTTTTCCTCAAGACGGTACTTCGACCCTTATCGGTAATGCTGATCCGGTTAAACTCCCCCGGCCCAAAACCAGACACCAGATATTCTCCTGACTTGGCGGAAGACGCATCCTTAAACAGGTCCTGATGTTTATAGACCAGGGTAAATAATAATGTTGCGGCAATAAGAGCTAACAGAGCTAATAAGTTATTGTTTACCATGTTTTTTCATGGCGGATATGCTTATTCCGAATAATTCGGGATCATACATACGCTCCCGTTGGTCGCTTCCATAGCAGTAGTTTTCGGTGATTTGTATGAGCCATTTTATGAGCCATTTTGTTTTTTGACCGTTATTTTGTATGTAGCTGTATTCAAATAACATCACCAATATTTACCGTGGATTTATGAATAATCCGGGTTATTCCATTTTCAGGGCGACAAACAACGTATTGGGCCCCCGTCTAAGCAATATAAGAGCGCTTTCCCCCTTCTTTAGTTTCTCGACTCTTTTCTTAAATTGGTTGGCGCTTTTAAGCGGCTGGTGATTTAATTCTATAATCAGATCTCCCTGCCGCAGACCAGCCTTTTCCGCCGGGCCGCCTATTTCCACATCTGACACCAGCACTCCCTTTTCTTCAGGGTCAAAACCTAAGGTATCGGCCAACTCCGGCGTTAGATTCTGGACATCCATCCCTAATGTCTTTTCTGCTTTAATTCCGCCTTTTTCTCCTTCTTCGTCCGGATATTGCCCGATATTTACTTCTAATTCCGTTAACTTACCATCACGTACAAGCTTTACAATGGTTTTTTTTCCTACTTTTGTGGAGGCTGCCATCCGGGAAAGATGGCTTTCCGTTTTTACTTTCTTACCGTCAAATTCCACGATTACATCGCCGCGCTTGATCTCCGCTTTTTCCGCCGGGCTGTCAGAGACTACATCCGCCACCAATGCCCCCTCCGGTTTCTCCAGCTTTAAGGCGGAGGCTATTTCAGGAGTGACATGCTGAATAAGCAACCCCAGCCAGCCGCGAATTACCTTCCCCTTTTCCTTCATTTGAGGGAGGATTTCTTTGGCCAGATTAATGGGAATAGCAAAGCCAATTCCCTGACCTGTGGCTACGATGGCGGTGTTAATTCCTACTACTTCACCCGCTAAATTAAACAACGGCCCGCCGCTGTTGCCTGGGTTAATGGAGGCGTCGGTCTGGATAAAGTCATCATAAGGACCTGCGCCGATGACTCTTCCTTTGGCGCTGACAATGCCGGCTGTTACGGTGTGTTCTAAGCCGAAGGGGTTTCCGATAGCTACCACCCAATCTCCCACCCGCAGCTTATCTGAGTCTCCTAAAGAGGCTGTTGGCAGGTGATTGTCTACTTCAATCTTGACGAGCGCTAAATCTGTCTTTTTGTCGGTTCCGACAACCTTGCCGTCAAAACTCTTTTCGTTGGATAGTGTTATTATTATTTCATCGGCGCCTTCTATGACATGGTAATTAGTAAGAACATACCCTTCTTTGTCAATTATGAAACCCGAGCCTAAGCTTCTCTCTCTCATGTTTCCATGATGGGGCATTTCCCCAAAGAAACGATCGAAAAAGTCTTCAAATCCCGGGGGCATCTCTTTCTCTTCTTTGTTGCCATAGGGAGAAGGAAATCTCTTTTTATAAAACCTCATATGAGGCCGATTCCTTTTGATAATTTTAGTGGTGCTGATGTTGACCACATACTCTTTTTCTCTAACTGCCAGATCTGCAAATGATCTGGGAGGGAGGAATTGCTTCTCTCCGCTATTTGCTTCAGTACAATAGCCATCTCTGATCCCATTGCCCGTTCCCAGGATCAAGAAAAAAACTGCCAGTATAGTTCCGATTTTCCTTATCATTTAACTCCCCATCCCGTTAATGTTTGCAGAAAACATGTAGTTGGTTATAAATTGGTTATAAAACTATTGGCGGACAAAATCATATTTCCGGCCATTTATCACTGCCGTATAGCTGAGGGGTTCTGAATATCTATCGTAAGAAAGGTTAGAAACCTCAATTTCATATTCCTTACCGGTTCGGCTGCAAGATAGTTGGATATGATAACCGGTGCGCTGGTTAAGGACATTATAAGTTATTTTGCTATAAATAGTAGCATGCTGCTCTCCATTACTAGTACAAATAGTGGTCAACTTATAACCTGTCAGACGATCTTGGTCGTTGGCAGTTCTATCGGAGGTTTTCCCTGAGTATGAGCCTAAACAGGGGTGATTTGCAAAGTCGATCCCATCTTTGCTGAGGATAAGCCCTTCCTTGGTCATGTAACCACCTTTAGGCAACGCCCCTTCTCTAACGACAGGCTCTGTTTTCTTCTCAGCGCCGGATATGACGGCGTGCTTTGGTGTCTGAGCAGCGCAACCTATTATTACGGTAAATACCCCCAAAACAGCTCCCTGCCAAAAAGTTCTCTTAGTCATAAATCCCCCTTCATCATTATAAGTTTCATAAAATAGCGCCTTAAATAACGGCCAAGGGCTCTGCCATATTCTCAAGGGAGAAGCCTTAGCCTGAGACAAAGTATTAGTAATGCTGGAACATCTATTGCGGTAATGCAATTACATATATATACTAACATAACATATTATTTCATTAAATACAAAATCTGATGGGGATTCCCCTCCTTTGTCAAAGGGGGAAATGAAATCCGTCAATTTACGGTTGACATGACACTAGATTCAAGCTGCAAATGATCTTAGATAAAAGCGCTATCTGTAGAGCCTTTTGCAAAAGTTATTTTAAAGAAGTCTTGTGCTGTCGGGTCCTCAGACCTGACAGCCATTAGGGGAGGGTGGCAGGTTTGAGAACCTGCCACCACCTGAAATTATTGCAAAAGTCATTTTAAAGAAGTTTTAGCCATACTATATGTTGGGGCAGTGGCCCCAACACTACCCGTATAGGGTAGGCCAGGGCCACCGCCCTGGCACTTTTGCAAGAGGCTCTGTATTGTTAGGGCGTATATATGAACAAAAATGGAGGGACATCAAACCGTTTACTCATTGCCATATTGCTGGGCATATTAAGCGGTATTGCTTTAGGAGGGCTCTTCCCGGAAGCAGGCCAGGCGCTATACTTTATCGGGGAGTTATTCATAAAAGCCTTACTAATGTTAGTAGTTCCATTGGTCATGACCTCAATGATTGTGGGCATAAGCGGCTTGGGTGATGTCAGGCGCCTGGGCGGCATCGGCGGCAAAACAATTGCTTATTATATGATTACAACTGCTATCTCTGTGACGATTGGTATACTTCTGGTTACTTTTATCCAGCCGGGTCATGCTGATACGGAAGAGGAGCGGATTGCCTTGCGCGGAGGAGAACTGCTGACCAGCGTAAACTACCAAATAAAAGAAAAAACAGTTTTATTGCATGAAATAAATTTAAAAAAATCTTATGACAATCGTTTTATGATTATTCTTCTTGATCAAAATAATATTTATGGAATTATTGAAAATACGGCAGAATCATCTACCTCAAGTATTACTGTTACAAAGTGGGTCAATAAAAATAATAAACCAACCTTGCCTCAGATGAAAGGCATTGGTATCCGTGTTGACCTTGCAGTTGCCGAACGGGTAAAGGGTAAGAGTCGCTCGATTGCGGCGGTGCTCCGTAAAGTGGTGGTAGGACTGGTTCCCAAAAATTTATTTTCTGCGATGGTAAATAATGAAGTGCTGCCTTTGATTATATTTTCACTGGTATTTGGCGGGACGCTTACCACACTGGGGGAACAAGGAGAAAAAGTTATTGTATTTTTTGAAGGCATTAATGAAGCCATCATGAAAATTGTCCATCTGCTAATGCTGGCTGCTCCCGTAGGTATTGGGGCGCTTATTGCGGGAAGACTTGGGGATGCAGGAGGGTTAAGCGGTTTTGTTCCTGAACTGTTGAGGATCGGAAAATACGCGGCTACAGTAATTATTGGCCTTTTTATTCATGGAGCAATTATCCTGCCCCTTATTTTACATCTATTAGGGAAACATAAAGTCTGGCGCTATGCAAAAAATATGTCCAGTGCATTGCTTACTGCATTTTCCACCAGTTCAAGCTCTGCTACTCTGCCGCTGACAATGGAATGTGCCGTGGAAGGAAATGGTATTTCTGAGCATGTAGCTGATTTTGTATTACCTCTTGGCGCTACTATAAACATGGACGGCACAGCGCTTTATGAAGCTGTCGCCGCTATTTTCATTGCTCAGGTTTACGGGATTGCTCTGGGGCCGATTCAGCTATTTGTGATTTTCCTAACCGCCACTTTGGCGGCTATTGGGGCTGCGGGAATTCCGGAAGCGGGGTTGGTAACTATGGTTATTGTTTTACAAGCGGTAGATTTACCCATTGAAGGTATATCACTAATCTTGGTTATTGACTGGTTTCTAGACAGATGCCGCACAACGGTCAATGTGTGGGGTGATGCCATAGGCGCGGCCGTGGTGGACAGGCTAAAATAGATAATTGTTATATAACAAGACGTTATGGATGTCCAGCCCTGTTTTATGAATAATAAGGGTTAAGTGCAATACGGTTCACTTAAGCCAAATTGGCCTGTAAACGTTAGGAATAATCATTTAGTGTTATTCCCGCAAAAGCGGGGGCGGAAATGACACTACCGGAGGTTCTTATTGTCTCGGCAAATAAATAGATGAAATATAGGTTTGTTTGTGCTATTTTGGGACATGGGGAAAAAGATGCACGCAAGCAGGAGCGGAAGACCCAACAAGAGATTCGCAAACATAAGATACGCCTTCGGATAACAAGGAGTATCCAACACAGGTGGTTGCTTTCCGGACTTTGGGGGGCGCCGAACAGCATGTTATCCTCAAATCACCAATGAAGACAAAGTACGCTTTAGTCGGATGAACCTGGGTTCCCTCATCAAATTAGGTTAATTATGAGCCTCTTGCAAAAGTCATTTTAAAAAAGTTAGTCATACTATATGTTGGGGCAGTGGCCCCAACGCTACCCATATAGGGTAGGCCACGGCCCTGGCACTTTTGCAAGAGGCTCTTATGTCTGTAATTACAACTTGGTATGAATTGGAGAAGAATATGTGCAAGAAAATTTCTAGCCGGCTGTTGCTATTTGTTTTATCGATTACCGCAGCCTTAATCTTTGGGGCGGGGTTTTGGGGATTATCTTTTGCCCAGACAAACCCTCTTCTGACTGGCAGGGAGGGAATGATCTATATCCCTCCGGGCCCGTTTCTAATGGGAAATAACGCTAGCTATGATGATCAGAAGCCGGAACATGAAATCTATCTGGACGGCTTTTGGATCGACCGCTATGAGGTTAGTAATGCGGAGTTTGTCCGTTTTCTGGTGGCGATGGGAAACCAGGTGGAAAAAGGAGGCCGTTGGATAGAACTTTCCCCTAACTCCCGGATTAGAGAAATAAACGGCACATACAAAATAGAGATAGGCTACGAAAATCATCCGGTAGTGAATGTAACCTGGTATGGCGCTCAGGCGTACGCTCGATGGGCCGGTAAACGCCTTCCTACCGAAGCGCAATGGGAAAAGGCCGCCTCATGGAATGAGGTCTCCAAAAAGAAGCGTAAATGGCCTTGGGGAGACAAATGGAATAAAGAGTTACTAAATTGCTGGGAAGGAATTCACCAGTTTACCACGCCAGTTAACAGTTACCCGGACGGAGCCAGCTCCTATGAAATACAGAATATGGCCGGCAATCTATGGGAATGGTGCGCCGACTGGTATGCCCCCCAATACTATAAAGTAAGCCCCTATAAGAACCCCAAAGGTCCGGGTAAAGGAGACTACCGCCTCATCCGGGGTGGTTCCTGGACCAGCTACCGGGTTTTTGCCACTACTACTTACCGCGGGATGCACTCTCCCGGGAGCGGAAGTTTTGATGTAGGCTTTCGCTGCGCTCGCTAA
>QIEW01000135.1 GCA_003230535.1 bacterium | reverse complement strand
AGGATCTTGGGAATGAGGCGCCGGCTGCTGTCTACGTTTGCATTAGTTGTGATGATGTTCCACCAAACTCCGATAGGTTTTAGATAATTAAAGCGTACAGGAATTTCCATTTCCCCCCTCCCTTGGCGGGAGGGGATCAAGGGGAGGGGGAACCTCTTGGAGTTACCCTTCACCCCCGCCTAACCTCCCCCATCAAGGGGGAGGGAACCACAAAAAGCCCGCACCGTAAGGTCCGCTAAAATTTCAAAGCTCACATTAAGTATAAGATAAACTTAATTTTCTCAGGTGCTCTATGATTACCAGTGCAGCTATTCCGGTGATGAAACCGGAAAAAAGCGCCGCCGTCAGGAAGAAAGGGAGCAGTAAAAACAGTCCCCGGTGTTGGATTAAAAGAAAATATGCCACCCCTAACTGAGTCAGGGTATGGGTATATGAGCCGACTAAACTTAAACCTACCGGACTCATATAGCGGCCCGCGATGACGTATGCCAACCACATCGCCAGCGTACTGACCAGGCCGCCGGAAATCCCCAGCCAGAACGCCGGGCCGAATAGAGTACCGGTAATAAAACCTCCCAGTACAATCCTGAATACATTTACTGTCAGCCCTTCCCATAATCCATAGAGCACCAGTATCGTGAGGATAATGATATTGGCCAAACCTAACCGCAGCCAGGGTAAAGGATTGGGGATGCTCAACTCCAGCACATGTAACACAATAGCCAAGGCGGTAAACATGGACATCTGAGCCAGCTTGCGGGTACGAAGAAATGAAGCCGGTATTTCCTTGGGCGCCGAATTAGAAAATGTTTTTCTGCTTATGGACATTTTACTTCTTATATTAACCTACAACTCTCTTTATATCCCCCAGGACAGTTTCACCGCGCCAAGGCATCCAATTCCTGTTCCGGTTCAGGGCCGCCGGATACTTTGACCAGTATTTTGTTGGGCAGACAGGCGATCAGCTCCCCGTTATGGCCGGCCCACCCCATCTGAAGGCAGATATGTTGCCGGCAGGGAGATGACAGCATCCTAATTTTACCGTCTTTAATTTCCAGGGTTGCTTCACCCTGTGTTCCCTGGAGTTTTATTGTTCGGGGTTGATCCAATGGATATACTCCCACTTTCTTTTCCCCCACAAAAATCACCGCCTGAGAACCGGCTTCCTGGGAACCATTCCAGGCCCAGCCGTAGCTCAATGCGGTCAGAGCGGCTAAAACAAAGGCCAAAACCCAGTCGGCCCTCGTCAATAGCCGCCAATATTTAACTTTTGTCATCCTGAGCCTTCTTGTGCAATTTGGAGCCGACCTTCCAACGCGGGAGACAAATAATGTATTTTTCCGGTAATATCCACGATGACCACCTCGATATCGGACACTTTAGAGGCAAGCTCCGCGCCCTTTTCCAGGCCGGATACGAATATGGCGGTAGCCCAGGCATCAGCTTTGGCGGCAGTATTTGCCAGCACAGTTACACTCTGGCAGTCCCGGGCCGGATAACCTGTTTTAGGGTCTAAGATATGGTGATAGCGAACGCCTTGATAGATAAAATAGCGTTCGTAATCTCCGGAGGTGACTATTGCCTGATCGGCAAGCCGGATAGTCGCCGATATCTTATCCCGATCCCTGGAGTTCTGAAGGCCGATATGCCAGCGTTTACCATCCGCCCGCCGGCCAATAACCCGAATATCACCGCCGGCATCCACCAACGCTCCGGTTAATCCATAACTCTGGAGAGTATTAATCGCACAATCTACCGCATAACCTTTAGCTATGGCTCCCAAATCCAGCCGCATTCGGGGAGGAATAACAACCTGCGGTCCGGACAGAAGCTCGATCTTGCGGTAATCCACCTGACGGCTTGCTTGGGCAAGCTCAGAAGGAGTAGGCGGTACGCTTCGATTACCCTCCTCAAACCCCCACAGTAAAGAGAGCGCCCCGATGCTTACATCAAATGCGCCCGCGCTACTCTCACCTATCTTCCGGGCATCCTCCAGCAGGGAGGCTAATTCCCGGCTAATAGCTGCCGGCCGGCCGGCCGAGTGGTTTATCTTCCAAATCTCGCTCTCGGGCCGGCTTCGGCTCATCAGCTCTTCTATCCGCTTTATCTCCCCCAGGGCAGCCTCCAGCGCCCGATCAGCTTTCTCCTGGTGGTCGGTAACCACCTTAATCTCCACCAGCGTTCCCATGAGTAATTGGGAGCGCCGGTAAAGTCGGGGGGACGGCTTTGATCCGCAACCCCATACAGCTACACAAACCAATCCCCATATTAGAGGGAAAGTCCGGGCGGCCAAAACCGCTAGCTGCCTATAATTGAAATTGGTTCTCCGCATAGCTGGCAGCGGCCCTGGTGAACTTTTTGGCTGAGGAGGCGATACCCGTCCCGTACGATCACAGCCTGGCGGCAGCCGGGACAGAAAGTGGAGTTATAGTCGGCGCCGGCGAGATTTCCAATGTAGACGTATTTCAGCTTTTGGCGGCCAATCTCCCTTGCTTTAAGTAGTATGGCTGGTGTGGTGGGCGGTATTGTGAACTTATAGCAAGGGTAATAGCGGGAGAAGTGCAGAGGAATGTCGTCTCTGAGGCTGGCTACAAAATCCACCAATTCCCGGAGATCTTCTTCTTGGTCATTAAGCGTGGGGATAATAAGGTTGGTAAGCTCCACATGGCACCGGGTATGAGAGAGCTTGATGGTTTCCAGCGCCGGCTCCTGAGGGCCGCAGCAAATCTTGCGATAGAAACCGGGACGGATGGATTTAAGGTCGATATTCATCGCATCAATATAAGGCAGGAGTTCAAGCAGCGGCTCCCGGTTGACCAGGCCGTTGGTAACCAGGACGTTTTTCAGGCCCTTCTGCCGGGACAACCTGGCGGTCTCCAGCACATATTCAAACCAGATAAAGGGCTCGGCATAGGTATAGGCAATCCCTATGGAGCCATGCCGGACAGCCAGTTCTACCGCCCGCTCGGGCTCCATTGTCTCCGTAGGGGCATCGACCTGGGAAATCTGCCAGTTTTGGCAGAACCGGCAGTGCAAATTACAGCCGTTGGTTCCAATGGAGAAAATGTTGCGGCCAGGGTAAAAATGATATAACGGCTTCTTCTCTATCGGATCATAGGCGGCAGAGGTTACCTTAGAGTAAACCTTGGTGTAGAGTGTTCCCCCTTGGTTTTCACGCACCCGGCAGATGCCGACCTGACCGGGTTTTATTAAGCACCCTTGCGGGCAGAGTAAACATTTTACCCGCCCCTCTTCCTCAGACTTATAATACTGCGCCTCTTTCATAGCCCTTCCTTCTAA
>QIEW01000375.1 GCA_003230535.1 bacterium | reverse complement strand
TTTTATAGGCGGGGATGATTAATGACGATCATTGATTCTATTCTATCGAATCAAAGGAAGGGAGGATGAACGGGTTTATCGAATATTTACAGGTAAAGCGTATCTCATAGCCGGATTCCTGAGCCTTTTTTGCGGCTTTAATCCTCTCCAAAGAAGAGGGGGTTTTGTGTTCAAACATATCCACAATAGTGTCGGCGTTCAGACTCCAGGCCAATACCGTCTTATTTTTATGCTCCAGCTCCAGTAAATTTTTAACAGTAGCACTTTTGGTTAGAAATAACAGCTTGACGTTGTTTAACCCGGAGACAAAAGGGATTATTTCTTTAGAAAAACCGGTAATGTCATCAACCGCCAAGGGATCGGATAATTCTCCCAGGTTTAAAAGTTGAAACTTAGGGGATATTCTTTTCCTGGAGAACTTCTCAATCTCGGCGAACATTTTGTCATAATTGATAAAATGGATGGACTGGGGACGCATGTAAAATGTCATGTAAAGGTAGCAATACTCGCACCAGAAATTACAGTTATTATAAGCGGTCAGCTTATAGAAAGGATAGCAGCGCCCCTTAAGGTGTTTAAACTGTTCGATAAAAGGGCTGACCCTGTTAAGCAAAACCAGGATGTTGCGTTCATCATAGAGTTTTGAGGTGCCGTTTGATTTGGACTGAGGAATATCATCCACCCAGGAATTGGGAATAGAGGTTCGGCGGAAAATTCTGGCCGCTTGCAGAGGGTCTGTTTTGCCCTTAACAGCGTAAATGTGGTCTACCAGGTGGAGCGATGGAGCCGCCATGGGTAGACTGGGCGTCGCCGTTAATTTACTGCCCAAATAGAATAACTAGCTGTTATTTGAAGATTATCCATTAATTACTCCGGTTGCTTGATTAGGTTCGGTTTATAAAAAAATACCACATTCGGCCATGGAACGGTATGCCTTTATTGTTGTCATGGGGAATAATTTGTTTGGATTGGTGGTAATAATCCTTGTGGTAGTTGGGATTACACCGTCTCCAAACCCTGCCGTACTTCTTTTGATATTTTCTGCGGCGCTCTTTCTGGCTCATCCGGTTTTAGCGTACTTGGCAGATATACATAAGGGTGGCGAGGTAGGAGAGGATGGGTTAGGTTAGTAGTTGACAAGATATGTGGACATGGTTGTCTCATTTAAAGTTCCAGAGGTATCAAACAAGAACTTCAAAGAGGAGGCAAAGACATGTCCACGAGGGCTGCTATATCACGGATTTGGTATTCGGGGCTATCAGTATTTGCGGACGGAGTATGTTGGGGGAAAAGTGGTATTCACTATTGGGCAGGAGTTCAGGAAGCTGCGTTGTTCAGTGTGCAAATCCGGCAAAGTTATTCGCCGGGGTCAAATTCACCAAAGATTCAAGACGTTGTCCATAGGAGGAAAGCCGGTGATTGTGGTTTTGGCCATTCAGCGGGTGTTCTGTTGCCGCTGCCGGGCATTACGGCAGGTAAAGGTCTATTTTGCGGATTACCGGCGGAGCTATACCAGAGCTTTTGAGCGGTATGTCTTGGAGCTGTTGCAACACATGACCATCCAGGATGTAGCCCGGCATCTGGGGATAAGCTGGGATGTAATCAAGGATATACAAAAGCGCCATCTGAAGAGGCGGTTTTCCCGGATACCGCTTGTGCTGGATTGCCATTGATGAGATATCTATCGGCAAGGGGCAGCGCTGCCTGACAGTAGTATTGGATTTAAAGAGCGGTCAGGTGGTATACGTCGGTTGCGGCAAGGGAGCGGAGGCTTTCAATCCCTTCTGGAAGAGGCTAAAGAGTTCGAAAGCCAACATAAAAGCGGATGCTGTGGATATGTCCAAGGCATACATTGCCGCCGTTTCAACTAACCTGAAATCTGCCGCCATTGTGTTTGACCATTTCCATATCATAAAACTGTTCAACGAGAAACTCCCCAATCTGCGCCGGGATTTATACCGGGAAGCTACCGAGGGTTTGCAAAAAGAGGCGCTCAAAGGCTCTCGCTGGTTACTGTTGAAAAACCCTGAAAATCTGGATGCCAAGCGCAACGAAAAAGAGCGCGATGTCAGGAAGCATTGCTGCTCAACAAACCTCTGGCCACCGCCTACTATATGAGCCGAAGAACTGCGGATGCTGTGGGAGCAGCCTGACAAGAACACGGCAGAAATATACCTTGCAGATTGGATTGCCAGAGCTTCTGCTTCAGGCATCCGAATGCTTAAAAAATTTGCTAAAACACTGCAAATTCACCAAAAAGGTATCCTGGCTTATTATGACTTTCCTATCTCCACCGGCCCCCTGGAAGGTACCAATAACAAAATAAAGACTATGAAACGCCAAGCTTATGGTTTCCGTGATATGGAATTTTTCAAACTTAGAATTATGGCTATCCACCAGGCAAAGTACGCTTTAGTCGGATGAACCAAAAAATGTTCGCCGAGGATGTCAAATAACACTTTTGAGCTTCGGGAGTCAACAATCTTAAACAATGTATATGTTTGGGCACCTCAAACACCAGGTCCAAAACCTGACGCCGTTATCCTTATGACCGGTTTCATCTCACCCCTCAACCATGCCTCAAAAGGGAGTTGTTTTAGCAGTTCATCGTAAGGTTGTTCCAGGGCATCGCTGACTTTCCGGATTAACTTGCGCAGGTAACCGCGTGATACTTTAACGGCAGGAACATCACGAATATATTTGCGAATGGCGGAGAATGAAGCAAGAGCGGACGCATTTCAGGTAAGCGACTTGCGCCCCTCAAGCGTGGAGCGAATAAACCGCCCTTTTCCACTTCGGGGGGTAATTTGCCGTAATGAACTTTTTGACAGTTTTTACACCAATAGGCTGTAAGAGCAATGCTCATCAATGCGAACAGGTTTTTCAATAATCTCAACTTGTTGAATGACACAAGGTCGCCTTATCCGAAGAGCACAGAGAACCCCCCGCAATCAGGACAAGTATCGAGGATATAGTCGGTAACATTGTCCACCTCTTCCGGTTCAAATGGCGGACGAACATGTTTGGGATGACCTGGTTGACCGCCTTGTTTACGTTTCTCGTT
>QIEW01000176.1 GCA_003230535.1 bacterium | reverse complement strand
GAAGAATTAGAGGGAGCGCCGTGGGAATTTCCTTCCCGTACTGTCAGGGAGCGCATGAAGATTATCTTCTGGGGTCCTCTGATGAACATGGCGTTAGCCTGTATATTTATGGTGATAGTGTTTCTGTTAGGGCGGCATATTCCCAAGTACTTGGCGAATAAACCAGTGGTAGGCTGGATAGCTGAAGATTCCATCGGATCCGAGCTGGGGTTAAAACCCGGCGATATGATCAAGTCTATTAACGGTAAGCCGATGCTCACTTGGGAGGAATTCTACACCGAGATCGCCGGCAATCCCGATGGAGACCTGGCAGTACTCTGGGAAAGCGATGGTCGGAATAAGAAAGGCAGTTTTACTCCCAAAGATCTTCAGGCTCTGGATATGGGTTCTCTCGGAATTGCTCCTCCCATGCCGCCGCGAGTAGGCGGATTATCTCCTGGTTTTCCTGCTGAGAAAGCCGGTCTGGAAATAGGAGATCTTATCACTCATATAGACGGAGAACCTATTTCACACTGGTTAGATCTCTCAGGGATTATTCACCAGAGTATTGGAAAAACTCTTGAGTTGACGATAAAGCGTAAACCTATCAAGTCGTTGTTGCGTAATCAACCTGTGGTTAAGATCAAAATAATTCCCACGGAGGCGCCGGAAGGGATTGGTCTCATTGGAATTCAGCCGCCCCGCAATGTGGTACTGAGGCGTTATTCCTTGACAGAATCGACGATCCGGGGCTTAAAAGAAGTATATAAGCTGGCAACGGTAAATCTGCTTTTCTTAGGCCGGGTTTTCTCAGGAAATGCTTCCATGAAATCCATTGGCGGGCCGATTATGATTGCTCAAGTGGCCGGGTCAGCCGCCAAGGCCGGTCTATCTGATCTGTTATATTTTATGGGGTTCTTGAGCCTCCAGTTAGGTATTTTAAATCTTTTCCCCATTCCGGTCTTGGATGGCGGACATATTTTGTTCCTAACTTTTGAAGCAATATTACGAAAACCAGTCAACATGAAAATTAAAGAGTTATCTCAGCAAGTTGGAGTAGCTCTTATTCTCCTCCTGATGTTAGTGGCCTTCTATAATGACATTGTCCGGTTCTTTATGGGTTAACCAACCTAATCGTAAAATTACCCGAAAGATCAATATCGGCTCAGTGGAGATTGGCGGCGGCGCACCGGTATCCGTCCAGTCCATGACCAATACCGACACTGCTGATCTAACCGCTACTCTGTCCCAAATCAGGGAGCTGGAGCAGGTCGGCTGCCAGATAGTCCGGGTAGGGGTGCCGGATGAGAAATCGGCCCGGGTATTAGGACAAATCAAGCGTCAGATTAATATACCGCTTATCGCCGATATTCATTTTAACTACCGACTGGCCTTGATAGCTCTGGAAGAAGGTGTGGATGGTTTACGGATTAATCCGGGGAATATCGGTGACGGTAAAAAATCCCAGGCGATTGCCAAACGTGCCGGTCAACTCAAAGTTCCTCTCCGGATAGGCGTAAATTCCGGTTCGCTGGAGAAGGAGCTGCTTGCCAAACATGGCAGGCCAACCCCCGAGGCTCTGGTGGAAAGTGCCTTCGGGAGCATCCGGTTACTGGAGGAAGTGGGGTTTACCGACATCAAGCTTTCCCTGAAGGCCTCCGATGTACCGACTACTATTGCGGCCTACCGGCTTATTTCCCAACAATCCGACTACCCTCTGCATATCGGCGTCACTGAAGCCGGAACCAGGTTTTCAGGAGCTATAAAATCGGCGGTAGGGTTAGGAATACTCCTGGCTGACGGAATTGGGGATACATTGCGTGTCTCTTTGACCAGCAACCCGGCAGATGAGGTTATTGCCGGATATGCCATTTTGAAAGCGTTAAGGCTTTACCGGGGAGGGGTGGAGCTCATCTCCTGCCCTACCTGTGCCCGCTGCCAAATTGATGTAATAAACTTAGCCGAAGAGGTGGAACGCCGGCTGGCTCAGATCAAAAAGCCGGTTCGGGTGGCGGTAATGGGTTGTGCGGTAAACGGCCCCGGTGAGGCGGCCGGAGCTGATGTGGGGATAGCCGGCGGCCATGGGGAGGGACTTCTGTTTAGACGCGGCAAAATAGTCGCCAAAATCCCGGAAAACAGATTAGCCCAAGTATTGGTGGAAGAGGTGGAGAAATTAATACAATCTGGCTGATAAACAAAGGCGTCCTGCGGGCGGATTTAAATCCCCCTTTGACAAAGGGGGATTTTTAATCGACGCAAATAGGTCTGTGGTATCTTATTTATGTCCGCACCGGCGGTGCGCTAAGTCCAACCCAAGGAGGTGATGGATAATCAGCGACTGATGACCGGCAATAATGGGAGCTATAAAATATGCCGCAAACGGTTGGTCTCTGTCACTGAGTAAGTTTATGGTAACATTTGAACGCAAAGCATATGAGAGGGGTTATCGAGTAATCGCGGGGGTGGACGAGGTGGGTCGAGGTCCCCTGGCCGGCCCGGTAGTGGCGGCCGCGGTAATTCTGCCGATATGCAATTGCATCGAACCAACAAAAAGCTGTCTATGCAGGAGCCCGCAGGCGATATCTAATCTTCAGGAAACGTTCCCGGAGGGCAGCTGTCTCTCAGGAATTAGAGATTCTAAAAAACTGACCCCTAAACAGCGCGCCAAATTCGCCAATCTAATCCACCGCCTGGCCAAGAGCGTCGCCATAGTGGGCATAAATGAAGCAACCATAGATAAACTAAATATATTACAGGCGACTAAACTGGCCATGTATCAAGCGATCGCCCGGTTGGATCCTCAGCCGGATTATCTCCTGATAGACGCCGTAGCTCTCTCTAAACTGGACATTCCCCATCACCCAATCATTAAAGGGGATACCCTGAGCAGATCCATCGCCGCCGCCTCAATCGTAGCCAAAGTCTATCGCGATCAACTGATGTGTCAATATCATGAGCGGTATCCCAACTACGGTTTTAACCGCCATATGGGTTACCCTACTCCAGCCCACCTGGAAGCCCTCAGAACCTATGGCCCTTGTCCCATCCATCGCCGCAGCTTCAGGGGAGTACTCTAACAGAAACAAA
>QIEW01000487.1 GCA_003230535.1 bacterium | reverse complement strand
CACATACCCAATAAAATTAAAAGCAAAAAATGACGATTAGCTCTAATTATTTTAGCCACTTAGATTGACGTGACTTTTTACGAAAGTATCATAAAAAGGACATTTAAAGTCTGAGGATCGAAAATGATGGATGAAAACAGAAAGATTTCTGTCTGTGATGCTGAACAGCCGCTAAAAAGGGAACTGGGTCTGTTGAGCGTATTCAGCATTGCTGCCGGCTCAATGATAAGTTCCGGGCTTTTTGTCTTGCCGGGGTTAGCATTTGAACAGGCGGGTCCGGCGATAATCCTCTCTTATACATTGGCGGCCATCTTTATGATTCCGGTTATGTTATCCAAGGCGGAACTAGCCACGGCCATGCCAAAATCCGGTGGAAGCTATTTTTATATAGAACGAAGTATGGGACCTCTTGCCGGAACGGTGGCCGGTTTTGCAAATTGGCTTTCTATTGCCTTGAAGTCGGCCTTTTCTCTGGTGGGTATTGGCGCGCTTGCCACCATACTTTTTCCGGATATTGGAGTATATGGTATCAAAGTAACCGCACTGATAGCATGTATTTTCTTTTCCGTTTTGAACATCGTGAGCCTTAAGGAAACGGGAAAGCTTCAAATAGCTCTTGTGTTAGCGCTATTGGCAATCATGGTACTATATGCCGTCGAAGGAGTGCAGGCGGTCAATGCCTTTAATTATACGCCGTTTGTAACTTCCGATTTGCAATCCGTGTTCGCTGTGGCGGGTATGGTATTTGTGTCTTACGGGGGACTTACCAAGGTGGTATCCGTCTCCGAAGAAGTGCGCAACCCTTCCAGAAACCTGCCCCTGGGAATGTTTCTCTCTTTCGGGATAGTCAGCCTGCTATATGTACTGGTGGTTTTCGTAACAGTCGGCGCGGTAGACAGGGGGTTGTTATCGGGTTCTCTCGTACCTCTTTCCCTGGGGGCTGAAGCTGCGATGCCTCAGTGGGGGATGGTTCTGGTGGATGTTGGCGCTTTTTTCGCATTCGCAACCACGGCTAACGCGGGGATACTTTCAGCTTCCCGATCACCTATGGCCATGAGCCGGGATGGCCTGCTGCCGGAGTTCTTATCAAAAACACACAAGCGGTTTGGTACCCCCTACATCGCCATCACACTTACCGCTTTCTTCAACATGACAGTAATAACCTTCCTCTCTATCGAGGATTTGGTAAAAACAGCATCTACCATGATGATTCTGATGTTCATGCTGGTAAACCTGTCGATTATCATCATGCGATATAGCGGACTGCAAAACTACCGCCCCACATTTAAGGCCCCTTTCTTTCCCTGGCTTCAAATTATCTCGATCATTATTCTTGGGTTTCTTATTATCGAAATGGGAAGGATTCCTCTTCTGCTTACAGCCCTTTTCGTTTTGGCAGCTTTTGTGTGGTATCTGGCGTATGTCAACCGGCGTATTATCCGCGAATCCGCCTTCGTTTATATGGTTAAGAACATCATCGCTAAAGATATTATAAGAAGCGGGCTGGAAGAAGAACTAAAACAAATAACTATTGAGAGGGACCAGATATCGCTGGACAGATTTGACCGGCTGGTCAAGCAAGCCGTGATATTGGATCTGGAAGAACATTTATCGGCCAAGGATATGTTTCGCAAAATTGCGGCTGCGTTATCCCCAAGGCTTAACAGGGAACAAAATATTCTTTACGAAATGTTCCTGAAAAGAGAAAAGGAATCCGGCACGGTCATCCGCCCCGGACTGGCAATCCCCCATATCATAGTCGAGGGTGAGCATGTATTTGATTTGCTTATTGTGCGTTGTCGGAAGGGTATCGTATTTTCAGAACTTAATCCGCCCGTCACGACGGCTTTCGTCCTGGTGGGGTCGATGGATGAGAGGAACCTTCATCTTCGCGCGCTGATGAACATCGCGCATATTGTACAGGAAGCGGACTTTGATGAGCGGTGGGGCAAAGCGCGCGGCATTGAGGAATTAAGGGATGTCATTCTTCTATCAAAACGGCAGCGGGAGCAGTAAATCATTCCAGGTTGTTACTTCGCCCGGCTTATTCATAAATCCGCGGTAAACATTAATGATGTTATTTGGATACAGCTACTTATATAATAACGGTCAAAAAACAAAATAGCTCATACAAATTACCGAAAACTCCCGCTATGGAAGCGACCAGCTCCGAGCGTGTTTATGATCCCGAATTATTCGGGTCCTTGACACAAGAGGCTGACTACAATATAGTTTTGATTATAGGGGAAAACTATCGGTCTCTGTCCTTCTTCTAAATATTCTATAGTAGATGACGTTATCTGTAAGTTTGAGTCCGTACAACCGATTGATATGCGTCGCTAAAAAATGCCTGCGGATGCTATCCGCTTTGAAAGCGGTAGGAACTTCTTTTGACGTGACAAATAAAATGAAAAAGATAATTATGTTTTTTGCCACTGCAATATATATAGGTTATGTGCCGGTGGCTTCGGGAACGATCTCTACGTTGGTGGTGGGAATCCCTCTTTATTTATTATTTTCCGAACTATCACCACAAGGATATATTTTTGCTACAGCGCTGTTTTTCGTATTTTCGGTGTTTATCTCCCATCAAGCAGAAATCATTTTACAAGAGAAAGATTCTCACAAGATTGTTATTGACGAGTTTGTTGGTTATTTGGTGGCAATGTCATTTATCCCAGCTAACTGGAAAACCATAGGATTAGCATTTTTACTATTTCGTTTTTTTGATATTTTAAAAGTTTTCCCGGCAAATGTTGTTGAAAAAAAAATACAAGGGGGGCTGGGTGTAGTTCTTGATGATGTGGTAGCAGGTATCTATGCCAATTTGATATTGCAGGCCGCTTTGTTTTTTGCCCCCGTCATATTGTCTGTATAAATCTGACCTTTCGGTAGAGTGGAAGGGTTTGTGGCTTAACTATCTGGAAAATGAATAATTAAAGCTTGTTATCATTGATTTTTTCATTAAAGATATTCATCTTAATTATGATTGCAAAAGTCATTTTAAAGAAGTTAGCTATACTATATGTTGGGGCAGTGGCCCCAACACTACCCGTATAGGGTAGGCCAGGGCCACCGCCTTGGCACTTTTGCAAGTACCTCTTATGTTTGAAATAAAAGTTCATATGGGTTCCAGTTTTATTTTTTTTACACCTGGTTATTCATAAAAGGAAAAGTTATACTCAGGTTAAATAAAGGAGGTATGGAGTGATAAACCCGGAACGGATAAAGCAGGAATTTATCGCCTTGGCAAGTATAGACAGCCCTTCCAGGCGGGAGGCGAAGGTCTCGGCCTATGTCAGGGATGAACTTCGGCGTTTAGGCTGTATGGTTTGGGAAGATGAAGCAGGCTCTAAGGTTGGTGGGGAATGTGGGAATATCCTCGCTAAGTTTGCCGGACCGGGTAAATCCAGAATACCGTTAATGCTCAATGCCCATCTGGATACGGTAAAACCGGGGGTGGACATAAAGCCGATGTTCAGGGAGGGAAAGTTTTACTCAGCAGGCGAGACGATCCTCGGAGCGGATGATAAATCAGGGATAGTGGTGTTATTGGAGGCTCTCCGGGTTTTAAAAGAGGGGGGCATTCCCTTTGGCGAGCTGGGTATTGTGATTACTATTTGCGAGGAAATTGGTCTTTTGGGAGCCAAGAACCTAGATTTCGATAAACTGCCATATAAGTATGCTATCAGCCTGGATCATACCGAGCGGGACGCCATCATAAACAGAGCCCCAGCCGCCTACCGGATGATTTTTCGGGTCCACGGCCGGGAGGCTCACGCCGGAATTTGTCCGGAAAAAGGGATTTCTGCTATCCATATCGCCAGCCAAGCTATTGCCGGGTTACGCTTAGGAAGGCTGGATGAGGAGACCACCGCTAATATCGGTATCATCCAAGGAGGGACAGCTACTAATATTGTCCCGGCCCTGGCGGAGGTGCAGGGGGAGGTCAGAAGCCATAACTTAGATAAGTTGGGGTGGGAGGTGCAGCAGATTAGGAAGGCATTTTCCCTGGCGGTTGACGCGGCCCGCCCGGAACCGCGGGCTGAACTCCCAAAGTTAGAAGAAGAGATATTCCAGGAATATCCTCTGGTATGCGTGAACGAGAATAGCCCGCTGATTAATCTGGTTCAAAAGGGAGCCTCCCATTTGGGACATAAGCTGCGGCTGGTCACCAGCGGCGGCGGTAGTGACGCTAATAAGAAACTATCATTATGGGCACGGGGATGCAGGATGTTCACACTCCAAAGGAGTCAATTCTGCTGGAAGATATGGTGAGAACCACCGAGCTGGTCATGGAAATTATTAAAGCTAATACTTCCTCGTGATCTATGGAATATAGGTGAAAATAGATTCTCCTCCCGTTAGGTTTAGTAAGTGAGGTACTTGCAAAAGTCTAAGCTAGTGTCGTGTCAACTCTAGCATGTCTGATCTTTCGGCTTGTCTCAAGCCGAAACATCTATAAAGGGGTGTGTTTCCCTGGGCGCTTTCGGCTTGAGACAAGCCGAAAGATCGGAAACTTATTATCGAAAGAATCGACAAAGATCAAAGATAATTAGTTTATATTTGATGGCAACTTGGTATTAGTATTACGGCGCCGGCTTTAATAGGTTGACTTTCTCTTCTATGGAATGCAGGAGAGACCTAAATGACTTCTCAAAAGATGCCACCCCATTCTTAAGCAAG
>QIEW01000300.1 GCA_003230535.1 bacterium | reverse complement strand
TGACTGAAGAGAGCGTTCCTCACCATAGTAAAGAAAAGAAAGAGTTTTTTTATGCTACGGAGCTAAAAAACAGCCCAGAGCGGTTATTACAAAAGATAACGGTCGATCAGACGGGCGAGAAACCGGTAATGGTAATTGAACAAGAAACAAAACCCTTTAGACAACACTCTTTGCCTAGACCGGGGAAACGGCAGCTTGTTCCACAAAAGTTGAGCCTTAGAACCGCTCTCAAATCCCAGACAGATGAAGCATTGATCTCTACCCCCTCCCAGGTTGCGCAGCATTTAACCAGGTTTACCAATGATATTGATCCCATAGCGTCTAAAATCAACTATTCGGGTTTAGAAACCTTTGAGGCCGGAATGATTGCTCAAACAAACAATGAAGAGAATAGAAATGAACTGGAAAAATCCAGTCCTTTGATAACAAAAACAAACGGCAGAAAAGGAAGATCTTTTACTAAATATAGCTTGAGCCTCAGCCAAGCCAGTAAAAAATCTACCATACTAATAAATAAAAACAGACAAATCCCCACATATAACCCTACGATACAACCGGGAAGAAGAATGCTCATCCCGCAAAAGCTGGAATATGGGTTAGACGAAAAACCCTATGAAGAAGAAACGGCATCCTTTGCTAATCCACAAAACAAACTCTATTACAGTAAGTTAACCCATAATTATGATATAACGGCGGAGAAGGCTAACCACCTCAATCCGGAAAATTTTAACGACAACCCAGACAACATAATTGATGGCCTGGATAAAGATAAACCCACCCGGGAAAAACATGTTCCGAAACAACTCTCTCACACAAATATCAGCCGCCGCTCTTCTCCTTTCAGAAAAAGGGCGGATATTTCTTCCCCTGGAAAAGCATCTATAAACATAAACAAAAAAAACCAACTAATTGCTTCCACCGGTTTTCTGGAGAAATCGACTTCTTCATTTACCAGATTTAGTGAACTTCCCCCTTCAATACATTTGGATATTGACGGGGAGGAAAAACCGGGACAACCTATTGTGGCGGATAATCCTAAGTATAAGTTGGGAGGCAGCGTGACCCCGGGTGTAAAACAACTTTTTGTAAAAGTGAATGACAGCTTTACCAACCTGAAAGTGGAGCAGAATGATTTTCAGGCGGAGGTATTATTAAAGGAGGGATTGAACCGCATAGAAATGTTGGCCTTCAGTCGGGGAGGCCAAACCGTCAAGCAGGTCTTTTCGGTTTTATATACCCCTCCGGCGATAGAATGGAGAAAAAAGGTGAGCCCCTCGGCCTGGACTATCCATATAAACGATAAATTCCCCGCCGGCAGCCATGTGTATGCCATTACCGTAGATAAACATAAAAACAAGTGGTTCGGCATGAATACCGGTGTGGTTAAATACAATGGCCGGCGGTGGACCAACTACTCCTCCCAGGACGGGTTGGCTTCCGGCAAGGTATACGCCATCGCTTCAGATCCGCAGGGACGGTTGTGGTTCGGCACCCAGGAAGGGGTGAGCATGTTTGACGGGAGGGAGTGGGTCAGTTATGGCGCCGAGGACGGGCTGGCGGATAATCAAGTAAACGCCATGGCAGTGGATGATCAAGGCCGGTTATGGTTCGGCACCCAGGAAGGGGTGAGCATGTTTGACGGGGGAGAGTGGGTCAGTTATGGCGCCAAAGACGGGCTGGCGGATAATCAAGTAAACGCCATGGCAGTGGACGATCAAGGCCGGTTGTGGTTCGGCACCCAGGAAGGGGTGAGCATGTTTGACGGGAGGGAGTGGGTCAGTTATGGCGCCAAAGACGGGCTGGCGGATAATCAAGTAAACGCCATGGCAGTGGACGATCAAGGCCGGTTATGGTTCGGCACCCAGGGAGGGGTGAGCATGTTTGACGGGAGGGAGTGGGTCAGTTATGGCGCCAAGGACGGGCTGGCGGATAATCAGGTAAACGCTATAGTGGTAGATAATCAAGGCCGGTTATGGTTCGGCACCCAGGGAGGGGTAAGTTGCTTTAATAATAACTACTGGTTGAACTATGATGAGCAGGACGGGTTATCCAGTAACAAGGTTTATGCTATATTAGTGGAATCTAATTACCGCAAATGGTTTGGTACTAATATGGGAGTAACTGAATTAGACGAAAAGATCAGGGGCAGGGTTTATCATTAAAATCAATTTCCGTCCAAATTGATACCGACTATGGTTGGGGACGCCGTTCTTACTCTTGGTTCTGACCCGGATTATTCATAAATCCACGGCAAACATTAACGATATTATTTGAATACAGCTAATTACAAAATAACGGTCAAAAAACAAAATGGCTCATACAAATTACCGGAAACTCCCGCTGTGAAAGCGATCAGCGGGAGCGTGTTATAAATCCCGAATTATTCGGGCTGAGGATGTCGCGGCAAGAAAAACCTGGAAACAAGAATGCTTATCTCATATATTATCGCTAAGGGGATGCTTAACAGCAGTTGACTGAATACATCAGGGGGTGTGAGGACAGCCGAGGCGACCATGATAACCAGGAAGGCCAGGTACCGGTAAGCGGAAAGTTTCTGCGGAGTAACCATTCCCAGCCTGGTAAGCAATACTACAAGCAGAGGGAAATTAAATACCAGCCCCAGGACAAACATAATTACCAGGCAAAAGGAGAGGTAGTTCCCTAAGGTAATCATGGGCACGATTAGTGGTGAGCCGAAGCCGGTAAGAAACTTCAGCCCCCAGGGAAGCATTATATAGTAAGCAAAGGTGAGGCCGGTAAAAAACAATACAGCGCCAACCATCAGGGAGAACAAAACCGGCTTTTGTTCATTTTTCAGGAGGCCGGGAGCCAAGAATCCCCAGAGCTGCCAACAAATATAAGGTAGAGCTAAGACCAGCCCCGCAAAAAAGGCTACCTCAATAGTAGCAACGAAAGCCTCGGTAGGATTGATAAATACCAGCGGGTGGGGTAAAGGTTTAGCCAACCAGTGCAACAGCTTTTCGGCAAAGCCAAAGCCTAAGCCAACAAGACCCCGGATTATCCGGCGCCGCAGTTCCTCTAAGTGACCTAAAAATGGTTTTTCCTGGTTATCCATGCTTCTATTTTATTATAATACAAAATTGATGGTCTCGTAAAAAGTCGTCATTCCCGAGTGGTTTTTTTGTGCAGTCAGGTCCTCAGACCTGACTGGCGGTTTTAGGAGGTGTCAGATTTTCTGAATCTGACACCTCAGAGGTACTTGTAAAAGTCTAAAAATGTCATTCCCGAGAGCTTTTATCGGGAATCCAGATTGTGTAAAATCAACAACTTATGGATTCCCACTTTCACGGGAGGGGACAATCTAAGCTAGTTTTGCAAGAGGCTCACAGAAAAAACATTACTTCAGGTGGCGGCAGGTTCAGGAAACCTGCCACTCGTTCAGGCTGAGGCTGTCAGGTCTGAGGACCTGACAGCACAAATCATAAAACGGTATAATTGGATATTTCCAAGCCTCTTAGCATAATAAGCCTAAGATCGGAGTTTGTCATCAACTCTTCTATCTCTTGCCTAATTTACGTTATTTATTGAAAAAAAGAAAGCGGGAAGACAATATAAGGAACATGAAGAAAATTAATCCCTGTCTAGCGGATATCCCATCTC
>QIEW01000378.1 GCA_003230535.1 bacterium | reverse complement strand
TCATCTCCACAGGAACAGCGGGCAAAGATGGGGCCAGTCGGACTATTTTTGCAGTAATAAAAATCAAAAAAACTAAGGGTAACGTTCCAGAGGCTCATTTTTTATTCTGGAATGATAATTATATTCCTTATCCTGGGTAGCGATAGATGTCCGCACATGTCAAGTGCGCTAAGTCCTAAGCAAGGGTTGAAGAATTAATGTCTTTTTTAAATCATAGCCTGGGGATAGATTTACGGGACAATAAGCTGCGGATAGCCCATGTATTTAAAGGTGCGCTGGGAGGCTATCGTTTATTGCATCATCTGATACTACCTCTCCCCTTCCAAGTCCATGACGCCGGCGGAACGGTACTTCTTGATGGAAGTCATAATTACCAGGAAATGTTAGTGGAGGAAGTGAGTGATTTTTGCCGTCAGTATCAGATCCGCCCCAAAACAGTGGTGTTGGGGCTGCCTCAAAGAGAACTTATTGTAAGGAAGCTGCAACTTCCCAAGGCGGAAGAAAAAGATCTCCGCGCACTGCTGGATTATGAAATTGAGCGTCATATTCCTTATCCGAAGGAGAATGTGTATTATGATTTTCTGACATTAGGGGGAAATAAAACCTCTCTGGAGGTGCTGCTTTTTGCAGCGCCCAAGGAGAGGGTGGATTTTTATGTGAACTTGCTGGAGCAGGCAGGGCTTAAATGTAATATTGTCAGGTCCAGCCTGTTAGGCGCTTACCATCTTCTAGCCTTATCAAATTTACTTAACCAGAAGAAAACAGATGGTTCACAAGAATGTTTGGCAGTAGAGGTAGGGGATAGAGAGGTAGACCTGACGTTATTTCAGGGAGGGAAACCGGTTATCTTTCGCAGCTTTCAGCGCCCGGAAAAACAGCAGCCGGCGGCTGTTTTCAATAAGCATTTTAGTAAAAGATCTCTCGGTGATAATGGGTTAGTCTTAAGATTACTCGAAGAAAAGCTGATCAAACATGATGGGGAAAATCCTGACTATGCCTTTTTTGCGGAGACCATAGAAAACGAACACCAGTTAAAGTATTTGCTGGAACAAACAGGTATTAGTGAGCTAGAACCCATCCTGGCAATTTGGCGCCAGACTCGTAGCGGCTCCGCCATAGAAGAGCCAGGTCAACATGAGGAATTAGCAGAGAGGATAGCCAATGAGGTGAACTTATTATGCCAGAGCCTGGCTAAAGGGGGTATCCTGCCTAAATTGAGTCGGATTATCTTATGGGGGCGGGAAGAACAGGAGATATCACCCATCCTAGAGCAGTTTCTGGAAATTCCTGTTCAAAGGTTCAACTCCATGGATAAAGTTAAATCTTCGGTAGAGGGCAAACCTGATGGTGTTGAGATTAAGGCTGCCCTGGGATTAGGGATGCAGGTTTTAACTGAGGGAGCCCACAGCCTAAATCTTATTCCGGCAGCCGCTGAGGAGAAAAAAACAGGACGGATTCTGGCTATCTTCTTAATGGTGGCGTTAGGAATATCTGTCATAGCCAATGTGGCGAGCTATTTTTTACGCGAGCAGATGATCCTCAGCAAAGTCTTACAAGAACAGGCGGAGCTCAGGCCTAGAGTGGCCGCCATCCAGAAGTTGCAGGAGCAATATAAAATCTACGACAAGCAATTTGGAGCGCTGGATAGTTTTGAAAAAGGGTCGATAACCACCCTGGATATGCTAAAGGAGCTGACGAAATTGCTCCCCCGGGATGTGTGGTTGGATACGGTAGAAATGGAAGAGGGCGAGATCACTATAAGCGGTCATGCCCCCTCAGCCTCCAGCATTGTTTTGGTGCTGGAAGCCTCCCCTTATTTTGAAAACACCAAGTTCGCCGCTCCTGTCACCAGTCGGGAAGGAGAGCAGGAACGGTTTAAGATCAAAATGAAACTTGAAGGTAAGGAGGGATAAGCAACATGGGGAACTTTTCTGAACGGGATAAAAGGGCCTTGAAATGGCTGCTCATATTTGTTGGGCTCGTATTAGCATATAACTATGTTGTTAGCCCGTACTTCGACAGTTCAGACAATAAAGCAACGGATCTGGATTTTGCTATCATGACCTTGAAGCGGCAGCGGCAACTAATAAGAGGAGAAAGTAAGCTTCAGGAAGGGTTCCAACAATTGGAAGCTCGAATTGCCGAAGAGGAAAAGAGGCTTTTGCCGGGAGAGAAACCGTCGCTGGCGGCGGCAGAACTGCAAAAGATCGTAAACAGCATAATTAGACGTCAGGATGGGATAATCTTAAGCGGAAAACCTCTGCTTCCAAAGGAGGTCGACACCTATTTGGTGATACCGGTTCAGGTAAGTTTAAATTGCCGGGTCAGCAGCCTTAAGAATATCCTCTATCAACTGGAAGCTTACCCGCTCCTGCTCCGTATTCCCGAGGTCAAAATCAAGGTACTTAAAAAACGTTCCCCGAAAGATGTTCAGGTGGTATTAGTAATAGAAGGACTGATCAGAAAGGGAGAAGATTATGCCTAAGAACGTTACTTTACTGAATTTACTTCTATTTACATTAATAGGTGGATTGTGCTATAACTTGAAACAAATTTGGGCGGATTTTCCCTTACAGACTGATACCCTGATATCAGAGGCGGCAGGATCCAGCCAAACAGATGCGTGGCGGCTAAAAGAGCGGGCAAAAACCCGTAAACCAGCCTTAAGGGAATATGCGATTGTGGCTACGGCAAATATTTTCAGACCGGAGCGGACAGAGTGGACGCCGCCACCGCCGCCGCCGCCGCCGCCGCCGCCCAAACCAAAACTACTAAAAAAGAAGCCGCCGGAAGCGCTGCCTCCTCCTCTACCCGATCCCCAACTGATGGGGATTGTAATTGAGGAGAATGAACGCATGGCTATCATGCGAGGGCATAAGCGTGAGGAGATAAAGCTGGGAAAGGTAAGCCGCCGGCGTTCGCGTCGGAAACTTCCCAGCCGGATAGTGAAAGAACCAATCAAAAGTTACCGGGTTGGAGAGGAGATATCCGACGCAAAAATTGTAGAAATTTTAGAGACAAAAGTAATATATTAGAGCGGGACGGTTCAAAAATAGAAATCAAGCTGGGATCAGGTTCCAGCTCTAAGTCTCCCTTTGGCATTAGCAGCAGCGCTCCCCGAAGTTCCAGCTTAGGAGCGTTTGGTGAAGACATTCCATTTCCAATGGAACCGGACGGCAAGTCTAAAAGGAGGGATAGACCCAGCAGACGGCCTTGGAGGAGTAGGCGGACCAGATAGAAATAGCTGCCGTGGATTACCCCGCCCTGATAGGGGCGCTTTGTTCATAGTATAGCAAATTCTATAGGGGAGGGTGTCAAATTTGAGAATCTGACACCACAGAGCGGGTTTGATCTTTTTGTGCTGTCAGGTCTGTTGATCTTTCGGCTTGTCTCAAGCCGAAAGCGCTAAGGGTAGTGATGCCCTGTTTTGTGCTGTCAGGTCCTCAGACCTGACAGCCATATAGGAGAGTGTGTTAGTTTTTCTGAATCTGACACCACAGAATAATTTAAGCGTATAGATACCGTCTTTAATGTCAAGAGGTAAATTAAGCATAAGTAGTGACAGCAGGGTTAAATGGTTTACCGGATTTTA
>QIEW01000201.1 GCA_003230535.1 bacterium | reverse complement strand
TGGCTACTCCGGAGACGATAAACTTTATGACCCGTTATGGACGGGGGTTGATTTGTCTTGCGATGAGCGGTGAGCGGTTAGATGAGCTTCAGTTACCAATGATGGTTCGGAAAAATACCTCCTCGTTTGAGACGGCATTTACCGTATCCGTTGATGCTAAAGATAAAACCTCCACCGGTATTTCGGCGGCTGATAGGGCGGTTACTGTTTTGACTTTGATAGACCCTGACACTAAACCTGAGGATTTAGCCCGACCGGGGCACATCTTCCCTTTGCGGGCCAAGCCGGGAGGAGTTTTGCAGCGGGTGGGGCAGACCGAAGGAGCCGTAGATCTGGCCCGCCTTGCCGGCCTATACCCCGCAGGGGTAATCTGCGAGATCATGAATGAAGACGGCACCATGTCGCGATTACCTCAACTGGAAATATTTGCTAAGAAACAAGGGTTAAAAATTATCTGCATCAGGGATATGGTATCCTATCGGATGAAGTGGGAACGGCTGGTATCGTGTGAAGCGAAAGCTAAACTGCCGACTTTGTATGGGGGGTTCATGGCGCAGGCTTATAGTAACACGGTAGATAACCAGATTCATTTGGCCTTGGTTAAGGGAGAATTTACCCCGGGGGATGAGGTGTTGGTGCGGGTACATTCCGAGTGCCTGACAGGCGACGCCCTGGGCTCCTTGCGTTGCGACTGTGGGCTCCAGCTCCATCGGTCGCTGGAGATGATTGAGGCGGAAGGGAAAGGCGTGGCGCTCTATATGCGCCAGGAGGGCAGGGGAATTGGTCTTTTGAATAAGATGCGCTCTTATCAGCTTCAGGATGACGGTCATGATACGGTGGAAGCCAATGCGGCCTTGGGGTTTCAAGCGGATTTGCGGGACTATGGGGTCGGCGCCCAAATTTTGGTTGATTTAGGGTTAAAGCATATCCGGCTCATGACTAATAATCCAAGGAAGATTGTCGGCTTGGAAGGTTATGGTCTGAGGATCGTCGAGCGGGTTCCCATAGAGGTTAAAGCTACTGCTGAGAATGTACAGTATCTGAAGACCAAACGAAAAAAATTGGGGCATCTTCTGAGAGATATATAATAATTTGGGTTATCCAGAGAGGTACTTGCAAAAGTCTCCAAAATGTCATTCCCGAGCGCTGTTATCGGGAATCCAGATTTGTAAAATCAGCAACTTATTGATTCCCGTTTTCACGGGAGGGGACAATCTAAGCTGGTTTTGCAAGAGACTCCGGATATACTGCATTTTTTAGCAAAAGCTCCGCTGTTCTATGAGTGAGCAAAGCGCCTATTCGGTGCGGGTTTAAATCCCCTCTGCCCCCCTTTATTAAAGGGGGGAACCCAGCTTCTGGGAACCCTTTGTCTCCCTCTTTTATTAATGGAATAAGATAAAATTATAACTTATGGAAACTTTTTCTGTTTGGCGGCAGTACTTTAGCGTGCAAATTTTCCTTCTTCTGCTATTGCTGGCTGGGCTGGCTTGTGATTCCGGTCATGAGGGGGCTAAACCCCAAAAACCGACCCAGCATCTGGTAGTGGGACTGGAGGCTAATCCAACCAACCTCGATCCCCGCCGGGCGACTGACGCGGCCTCGGCCAGGGTAATCCAACTGGTCTATAGCGGTCTTCTGCGGAAGGATCCCCAGGACAATCTGGTCCCGGACTTAGCTCTCTCTTGGGAGCAGCCGGAACCTAACCGGTATGTATTCCGGCTACGGCCGGGGGTAAAATTCCATCATGGTCGGGAGCTTACCGCTGAGGACGTAAAATACACTTTTACATCTATACTCGACCAGGGTTTTGCCTCCCCGCGCCGGGGGAGCTATGAAAACCTCTCCCGCATTGAGGTGCCGGATAAATATACGGTAATATTCCATCTCAAAACTCCCTTTGCGCCCTTCCTTACCAATCTGACCTTGGGGATTGTGCCCAAGGATAAAGCCGATGAAGATTTATCCCAAAAACCGGTAGGCTCCGGCCCCTATCGCTTCCTTCGTTGGCAGTCGGATGAGCGCTTGGAGTTACAGGCATTCGCCGACTACTTTGAAGGCCGACCTAAAACTGAGTATCTGACTTATCGAATTATTCCGGAAGATACTGTGCGGCTCCTGGAACTGGAGAAAGGCACTTTGCATTTGTTGCAAAATTCCATCCCCCCTGACATTCTCCCGCGACTTCAGGCTAATCCCAAGCTGAAAGTGTCTATTGCTCAGGGGACATCTTATGCTTATGTCGGATTTAATCTTCAAGACCCTCTATTAAGGATAAAGCGGATCCGGCAGGCATTGACCCTGGCCATAGACCGGCCCTCTATTATCGACCATATTCTGGGGGGACTGGCCTCTCCCGCTTCTAGCCTGCTGCCGGCCGGGAACTGGGCTTATGCGCCGGACTTGCCGGAGTGGGGGTATGATCCCAAAAAGGCTAAGCGGCTCCTGGATGAGGCGGGCTTCCCTGATCCGGACGGCGACGGGCCGCAGGTCCGGTTCACCTTAAGTTATAAAACCTCGCAGAATGAGCTGGCCCGGAGGATAGCCGAGGTGCTCCAGGATCAGTGGCGCAAAGTCGGGGTGGGGGTGGACCTTAGGAGTTATGAGTGGGGGACTTTCTTTGCCGATATCGGGGCGGG
This sequence comes from bacterium, assembly GCA_003230535.1. GTDB lineage: Bacteria > SZUA-182 > SZUA-182 > SZUA-191 > SZUA-191 > SZUA-191. Next base: position 2,974 of record QIEW01000201.1, on the reverse strand, counting down.
TAATTTCCAGCTTTATACCTTGCAGTGGGTGGGGGTTACCGACCCTGATATTTATTACTATATTTTCCATTCCTCCAGTGTGCCGCCGCAGGGGGCCAACCGCGGGCATTATATAAATCCTGAATTGGATAAACTATTGGAGCTTGGGAGAACTACAGTGGATTTGGAGCAGCGCAAGAGCATCTATTACAGAGTGCAACATCACTTAGCCGAGGATGTTCCCTATATCAGCTTGTGGCATCTTCAGAATGTGGTCGCTATGCGGCAAGAAGTCCAAGGATTTGTTCTTTATCCGGCGGGTGATTTTACCTCACTAAAATCGGTGTGGTGGGAACCTAAATAACGGCGCTTATACCCTATAATTGAAGAATATGTTAATAACTATGAGCCTCTTGCAAAACCAGCTTAGATTGTCATTCCCGTGAAAACGGGAATCCAACGGGAATCCATAAGTTGCTGATTTTACACAATCTGGATTCCCGATAAAAGCGCTCGGGAATGACATTTTCAGACTTTTGCAAGTACCTCACTGGTGTCAGATTCAGGAAATCTGACACATCCTAAAACCGCCAGTCAGGTCTGAGGACCTGACTGCACAAATATGTTAATAACTATGCGATAAAATTCTTGCAGCACATTGAGAAATACTGTAGTCAAAGAGTTGCTAGCGGAACTAAAAAAAATTGAAGTTACTGGAAAGGTTTAATTATAAGGGTTCTTCAGACTTTACTGTTAGTTTCCCTCTTTGACAAAGAGAGGTTAGAGGAGACTAAAATACTGACCAAGGCTCGGTGATTTTAACCGCAGAGAACGCAGAGGTCACAGAGAGTAGTACTTCTGCAACTCATTGAAAAACAATTAGTTTATCCTCCGCGCTCTCTGTGTCCTCCGCGGTTAAAAATTTATGGTTTTGGTAGATTGTCAATCCTTGCGTAAGGTGAGTTAAATAAAATCCCCCTTCCCCCAAGCAGGTCAGAGTTGCCTTCTATGCCCGTAATACCATTGAGCAAGCCTTGTGGTTGAAACGCCTAGATGGTAAGCGATAATCATTCCATAATTGATTAAGGTCGTTCGAGTAAGACCGAGTTTCTCCCAACGGCGGGCCGAGGTGAATACCGGAGCGTTTGAAATTGCTATCCGGCCCCGTAACCTTAGACGCCGGATTAATTCCACGTCTTCCATGATCGGAACCTTTGCATAACCGCCTAGATCATTAAAAAGATCCGCCCTCAAGAAAATCGCCTGGTCACCATAAGGCATTTTTAAATACTTAGAACGCAAATTCGCCGCCCACTCAATAAATCTCAATCCCCGGGATGGAGCATCTATTTTCAATCGGAAAGCTCCGGCGGAAACACCGGGTTGAGCTATGATCCGTCGTATAATCTCATCAAAAGCATCGGGCAGAAGGGTGTCGGCGTGGAGGAAAAGAAGCGCTCTCCCTTTGGCTGCCGCCGCTCCGGCATTCATTTGCCCGGCGCGCCCCGGGTTGGCTGTAAGCGCCTTTACCCCGTAAGAACGGGCCACATCAACCGTCCTGTCTGCGCTGTTTCCGTCAACTACAATAATTTCTGCATCGGGCGTGTTACGGATGCTTGCTAATGTCCGGGCAATATTTTCTTCTTCGTTGAGCGCCGGAATGATAATCGATAAAAAAGGAGTGCTACTAAGTTCCGGAGGGCGTTTTATACAAACTTTCCTTACAACCCTGCCGCTTACTTTGGTTTCCAGATTCATTCCAAATCACAGAGTTCTTCACTTTGTGCAGTCAGGTCCTCAGACCTGACTGCGGTTTTAGGAAGGAGGTGTCCGATTTGAGAATCTGACACCACAGAAAACTTTTTGAAAAAGATTTTCCCCAGACCCTTTTCAAAAAACTTCTATTACAGGTACTTGGGGGAGGGAACCAGTTTCCTTTTGCTACCGCCTCCGTTGCTTAAGTGGGTTATCGATACTCTGCAATATGAGGGGTATCTTAATCAAAAAGCAGGCTGGCCTGCTTCTCCCAAACAGGTAAATCTTCCGGGCGGTCTACATCTTCCAGCGGATTTAAAGAAACTACTGACAGGCCGAGGGAACCGGCAATCCGCATACTCATCTCCAACACTTTACCCGTCCCCCAAGGAAGTCCGTTAAAAAGCTGCGGGACTGCGTAACGCAACCCGATCAGGTAGTAACCGCCATCTTCTGCCGGCCCCAACACCACATCGTTTCTCTTTCTCTGTAGCGCAGTTAATGCTTGTTGGACAATGTCAGCGTTTAAACCCGGACAATCGGTTCCCACAATAACCGCCCGCTTCATCCCATCCGCAAACGCATTATCAAAAGCCCGGCCCATGCGCTTTCCAAGATCACCTGGACCTTGGCGACGATAGTGGAGGTCCGCCCCCAGCCAATTCTCCATTAATTGCTTACTCCCCCCCGTATAACGCACCTCTACAAATACAGGACAGCGAGCTTCCAACTGCCTGACCCAAGCTAAGGTATGCTCCGTTAGCTGAGAGTGGAGGATGGCCGCCCTTTGTGCTCCCAGGGCAGGGATGAGGCGGGTTTTGGTCTTTCCCGGCTCGGGATAACGGGTAAATACAATCAGTCGCTCTTCTGCCGCAGACAATTCTCCCTCATTTAAGATAATGGCCTGTACTTTGGAATTTTACTTGCTGTAGACTTGGATATAGTCAACATAGGAAACCGACGCCTCTCCCGTGTTGTCTGAATCGTTCATAATGGCAATTTTGGCTACGGAAGGGGGAGTTTTACCGAAAGCCTTGCGGTAGTCCTCAATAATATTGACCTCTTGCGACATCCATTTTCCTGCGTTCACGTTTCCTTCCTGGAGCGGGATCATCATCGCCTTGTTAGTGTATGGACTGACGATTATATTTTTTTTGTGGGTTTTATTGGCCCAGATATAGTTCAGACTGCTATGGGGCGGGTATTCGTCATAGATAAGTTTGAGAGCCCCATAAGTAAC
>QIEW01000481.1 GCA_003230535.1 bacterium | reverse complement strand
GTGGAGCCGGTGGTCTCCGGGGTTACCATTCATGGCCAGCTATACCGGGGGATATCTGCCGTATACTCATTTTTACCAGGCTTCAATTTTACTTTTAAGGTTGATCCCGCTGGACTTACGGTAGCCTTAGTCACTTGCTTTTTGTGGATATTGTCCACCATTTATGCCATAACCTATATGACTATGGAGCATGCCCGCAGTCGTTATGATTTTATGGTGCTGATGAGTTTGGCGGCGGACTTGGGCGTGCTCTTATCGGGTGATTTCCTGACCCTATTCCTTTTCTTTGAGGGGATGATCCTCTTCCCTTATGCTTTGGTGGCTCATACCGAAGAGAAAGCTTCTGTCAGAGGCGCAAACTTCTATCTCTATCTGGGATTAATTTCCTCCCTATGTCTGCTGTGCGGCATTGTACTTCTAAAACATTTTACCGGAACTATATCGATAGAGCCGCTGGGAGAGAAGATAATTGCCAACATGCCGGGTTATTTGAAGTATCTGGTAGCTGCATTAATGATTGTCGGTTTCGGTGGCAAGGCCGGCGTATTCTTTGAGCACTTATGGCTGCCGGAGGCGCATCCTGTAGCTCCCACCCCTGCCAGCTGCTTGCTGTCCGGGGCGATGATCAAAGCCGGGGCCTACGGCATCTTCCGGGTGGCTAATATGATACTGCTACCTAAGGATCCGTCTAATTTAGTAAATTGGATCCCTATGCGGTATGTAGGTTATGCCGTGATCTGGCTGGGGGTTATTACTATGTTTTTTGGGGTGTTGAACGCATTGGTTTCGGCTAACTCGAAGCGGATGTTGGCATATCACTCCGTCAGCCAGATGGGTTATATTATATTAGGGATTGGCTGTGCGGCGTACCTGGGGCCAGATGGAGCAATGGGTTTAGCCGGGGCTATCTATCATATAGTTAACCATGCGTTATTTAAGGCCTCATTATTTCTGACAGTGGGGGCGATCTATTTTAGGACGCATGAGCTGGATATGTATAAATTGGGGGGCTTTTGGCGGAAGATGCCCTTTACTTGTGTGGCCATGTTTATTGCTGTATGCGGGATATCAGGTATCCCCGGCTTTAACGGTTTTGCCAGCAAGACCGTTCTCCATCATGCCATTGTAGAGGCTTATGAACACTCCAGCCATTACTCGCCCACCGGTCAGCCTGATTTTATGCTCAGAATTGCCGAGATAATTTTTATGATTACCGCCGGAGGGACATTTGCTTCAAATATGAAACTCTGGGTATTGGATTTTATAAAAGGTGATGTGCCGGAAAAGTATAAAGACGTAAAACCGGCTCCTCTGCCGATGAAGATTTCTTTTGGTCTGGTGTCCGCGGCAATCTTATTTGTCGGGCTCAACCCAAACTGGATGTTGGAACACCTGATCGGACCGGCTCTGGCATATTTTAACTATAATCCTTCTTCTCATCCCTATCATGTACTATTTAATACTCATACCCAGGAGGGACTGCGCTCTACTATACCACTTCTTTATAATCCTGTAAATTTCAACTTCTTCTCTGATAGCGAGGTAGTCCACAATCTGCTGGGAGGCGGGGACGCCCTGATACTGGGCGGGATTATCTTCATTCTTGGTTTCCGCTTCGGTTGGTTTCATACGGAGGTTCCAGAGTGGCTCACCCTGGGGTACTATTACAAGAAAGTGCTCGGTGGGATTTATGGTGTTTGCAGGCTAAGCCAAAAAATATCTGGGTGGTATAATGACCAGGTAGAAAAATTTATTTTTGGCAAGGTGGCGCTGCTCACGAAGTCCTCCGAGCTAATTCATGCTCTTGAGATGTTCTATGACATGTCTATAGAAAAATTCATTTTTGGCAAGGCGGCGCTGCTCACGAAGTCTTCTGAGTTAATTCATGCCGTTGAGATGTTATATGACAGGTCTATAGAAAAAGGTATCTTTGGCAAAAGTGTGTCGGCTATGGTCAGTCAGCACGGCAAATATGAATCCGGTATTGACGTTGAAGCTGTGGTTCTCGGGTCGGCTCCGGAGGAAAAGCGGGAAGTATGGGATGATATAAGTAATTTGGAGATGGCTTATGATCATGCTATTGACCGATTAATCTTTGGCGGCGGCATTAAGGGGCTGTTAGCGGGGGGAAAAGCCAGGGAACTCCATTCAGATCTGGATCTTCTGGAGAGAAAGTATGGCAATCTGATAGATAGACTAATTCAAACCAGGAGCATAAAGAGCCTGATCTCCAGTGAGGATGGAGATAAGGTGGATACCGAATTTAAGTCGGAACTGGTTAAGCTGGAGGAGAGATATGGAGAAGCGGTAGATAAAGTTATTTTAAGCCGTAGTATAAGAGATCTCATAGCTAAGGCAGATTCTGAGGAAGAAATGGAAGAAAAACTGGCGCTGCTGAAAGAGAAATATGGTGATGTTTACGGTGAAATAATTTCTGAGGAAGGTCTTTCCGCATTGCCAAGGGTAGTAGAAAAGATACGGCAGGAAAAATCCTGGTGGGCCAGATTTACTGAGTTTGACCAGTTGAGTTACAATGCTGCTTTGGATCAGATGTTGTTCGGTTCCGAGGCTGAGGAAGGGAGCCGCCAGGAAAATGCCTTTGATCGCTTCTGCCGCCGGATTAGCGGTATCCATACCGGTGACATCAGCAGCTATATCAGTTGGATTGTTATTATCTCAGCCGTAATTATCACTATGTTGGTTAGCGGGTTGTATATTGAGTCGATGGGCGGCTTTCTCGTTATAGCCACCATCTTTATCACCTTAATCATTATCGGCATCACCCTAGCCTCATAAGAGAGATAACCCTCTTTTTTGTCAGAGCCTGCCTTGTTAGATGTTTCGGCCTGTCTCAGGCCGAAACACCCCTGGGGTGCCGCTTCCCTTGACACTTTCGGTTTGAGGACAAGCCGACTACCTATGTTGTTTTGTCAAGTGAAAATTAACACATAACACATCTCCTGTGAAAATTAGTAAGTTAGTCAACCTCTGGCAATTCTATAACTGGCCATTGGGGCAACTTCCTATCAGCCATGGTTGACTTCTTAGGTGCCGGGGGGGCAAGTCGGCTTATAGGCCATCTCCCGGAAACCGGGGGGCAGAAAGACCAGCGCCACACCCCAGCGCCCTTACTTTAACACA
>QIEW01000235.1 GCA_003230535.1 bacterium | reverse complement strand
GCCAAAGGGCACCTGGTGCGGGAGATTGACGCACTTGGCGGCGAGATGGCCAAAAACATTGACCACACCGGCATCCAGTTCCGGATGCTCAATACCGGGAAGGGCCCGGCGGTGCGGGCGCCGCGGGCGCAAGCCGACAAGCAGCAATACAAGCTGCGCATGAAGCGGGTGCTGGAGAACCAGCCGGGGTTGGAGTTGAAACAGGATTTAGTGGAAGAGCTCCTGGTGGATAAAGACTTCATCCGGGGGGTGCAGACCCAGGCCGGCGCCAGATATGGGGCCAGGTCGGTCATCTTATGCACCGGGACATTCCTTAACGGCTTAATTCACATCGGCCTTAATCACTTCCCGGCCGGCCGGGCCGGAGAGTTTCCAGCCATCGGCTTATCCAAATCTTTACGGAAATTAGGGTTTGCTTTAGGCCGCTTAAAGACCGGGACACCACCCCGGCTGGATGGCAGAACCATTGATTTCTCCGCCTATGAACCACAATATGGTGATGCCGCTCCCCTGCCGTTCTCATATTCCACCGAGGAGATTTCCCTGCCTAATGTCCCTTGCTACTTGGGCCACACTAATCCTCATACTCATAAGCTTATCCGAAATAACCTGGACAAATCTCCCCTCTACTGCGGAGTTATCAAAGGAATCGGACCGCGTTATTGCCCCTCTATCGAGGATAAAGTGATCAGGTTTGCCGAAAAAGCCCGTCATCAGATCTTCTTTGAGCCGGAAGGCTTACAGACAAACGAGATTTATGCCAACGGCATTTCCACCAGCCTGCCCCTCGAGGTGCAAATAGCCTTCCTGCGGACTATCCAGGGGTTAGAGAAGGTAGAGTTAGTCCGACCGGGGTATGCCATCGAGTATGATTTCTGTCCGCCAACGCAGCTTAAACCTACCTTGGAGACTAAACCGGTGGGCGGTCTGTATCATGCCGGCCAGATAAACGGGACATCCGGCTACGAAGAAGCGGCAGCCCAAGGCTTATGGGCCGCCGCCAACGCCGTCCTGAAGCTGCGGGGAAAAGGTCCGCTTAGCCTTCGGCGTTCGGAAGCTTACATGGCGGTAATGGTGGATGACCTGGTGACTTGCGGGGTACTGGAACCATACCGGATGTTTACCTCCAGGGCTGAATACCGGCTGCTCCTTAGGCAGGATAACGCTGACATGCGGCTCATGGAGCATGGGTATAACTTAGGCTTAATCTCGGGGGAAACCCGCCGGAAATTGAACCGGAAGAAGCGGATGATTGAAGAAGAAATAAATCGCCTCCAAAAAACTTTTATTTCTCCCGCTAAATTGACCCAGGCTGCCCGTCAACTGGCCAAAGCCTGGGGGCTCAAAGAATCCCGGAGCCTGGCGGAGTTACTCAAACGCCCCTCAGTCACCTATGAGCAGGTTATTATATTGGATGGTAGCGGGCCGGAACTTCCCCCCGATGTAGTGGAACAAGTGGAATTGGAAACAAAATATGAAGGTTATATCAGCCGTCAGCGCGCTGAAGTGGCACGCTTTGGGGGGCAGGAAGAACGACTTATCCCGAAAGAATTTGATTATCTGAACGTCCCCGGTCTCTCCACAGAGGTCCGGCAGCGCCTCTCCCAAATCCGGCCGATATCTCTGGGACAAGCCTCCCGCATCCCCGGCGTCACTCCGGCCGCCTTAGCGATAATAATGGTGTATTTAAAACGCCACCAGGCTCGCTAACTCAGATGAGATGCTTGCAAAAGTCTCCAAAATGTCATTTGTCATTCCCGAGCGCTTTTATCGGGAATCCAGATTGTGTAGGCATCAGCAACTTATGGATTCCCGTTTTCACGGGAGGGGACAATCTAAGATAGTTTTGCAAGAGGCTCAATTGTCAATAAATAACATTTACAAATTAGGGGCTCTATGGGCTTAATTGTATAATTCCATTCACCATGAAATTTATGTCTATACAGATTAATCCCCGCCAAATCCTGCACCACCCCCAAAAACAGCAGAGGCCATAGCTTATATCACTATGACCTCTATTAACTAATTGTAACCCACCTATATTACTGCGATTACAATGAAATGCACCCCAAAGAAACCCTCTTACCAACGACTTTCTGTTTTCAGACTCAGTAAAATGTCAATAAATACAGTCAGTACGTAAATTATGCGAGGCACAACTGTATGTTTTTATCAAAATCAAGCATTACTTGCTCTATGATTTGGGAAATATTTTCCATTTTCGCAGAATATAGCAGCTTGATTCTAGAATGGAATTGTTCCAATTGTTCTAATAAACTGTAAAGGCTATTGTCCTCTATATTTTGCACATTTGCAAGATTCAAAGTAATAATTCCCTTTTCCCGCTCAAAGTAGTTGATGATTTTATCGCGCAGGCTTTCCACATTGATTGAATCCAGAATGCCGTGGAGTTCTAAACAAATGTACTGGCCTGCAATAGAACTTCCCTGCTTTATCTCAAGTAAATTGGCTGAAAATTCTGTAACTAGTTTGCCTTTTAAAACCTCTGGGAAAAAGTGGAAAACAGGATGATGGTATTTAGTGTGTATAGTTTTTGGCTGCCTCAGATCGCCAAAGAGTTTTAACTTAACATATTCTAATGAAGCACAGAGTGAAGTACCCATAACGATAAGTTTTTGCGGCAGTGTTTTTAGGCCAAAAACCTCCCGGTATCCTTTATCTAGTGTTTCAGCAAATCGCTTAATTTTAACATTAGGCAGGTATGGTTTCATAACGCTAAGTAAGGGGTAGTAGCTTCTACATACCTCCCGCAACTGGTCGTTGCGCATCTTTAGCCAGGGATCGTTTTGATATTTTTGAGTGTATTTATAGCCAGTCATAATTGTATCGAACATCCTTAAGGCGGAAGGACCTAACTCATGATAATCTTTTCGGAATGCTTTACGCAGGTATATTTCTGATTCTTTCGAAGTAAACTGTGGATGCCGGAACCAGATTTGGTGCTGTCCATGCCATTCTTCGTAAGGGATGTCTTCACGCAACAGCCCCTTCTTCTTGTATTCTTTATATAGCGCGGTTTGCGGTAGGGGGCCAAGTTGCATGAATTGAGTAAGATCTGGCCGTAAATCAAGTGTATAATCAACATCTTCCCAAATGTTTTCTTTGGTGTGATGTTCCTGGAAAAGAATAGTGGATGCCAAAATGGAAATCCCGTGATTTCTTAGCTCTGTAAAGAGCTTCTTCATGTCTATACCTTTGTTTTTCTCAAATTTATCCCTTTTGGATTCTACTCCTATCCAGACAAACCTTACCCCAAGTTCAAAAAGGAATTTTACGCCAATATCTACAATTGTTTCCGCTGATGAAAAGATGTCAAAGGAATAATGCTTGTTGTTAATCTTCATTAATTCCAGTAGGTTAACAGCCCTTTCTTTTAACTTGAGAAAGTTTTCATCCATAACAGAAAAATTTTTGACATTTTGTTCTTTTTCCGCTTTTTGCATGACTGCAAATAGCTCCTGAGCCGTCCCTAAAAAGGGAGTATATTTGAATTTAAAGAAATGAGTGGTACTGCAAAAACGGCACTTATTAGGGCAACCTACTCCAGGCAGCAAGACCACACTCTCACACTTCATAGGTATTCCCATAAACCTTTGATTATCAGCGGATGGAAGAAGAGGATGTTTAATAGGGGTATCCACCGGTTCACCGAAGAATTTCCGCAACCAGCTTATCCCTTCTCCCCGCACTACATAATCGCAATCTATCAGTTTCTCTATATCTGGGATCTGGGTGCCGTGTCCTCCGAGAATGATTTTAGTTTTCGGCGCGTGTTCCCTGATAAGCTCAGCCATTTTCACTGCTTTCTTAAAATTAGGCGTGATAAAAGAAATGCCAATATATTCATAACCTTTCTTAATCTCGGCAATAAAACGTTTCAAGCTGGGGAAGTCGAGGACTGTACTAGGAACATTTATGTTTTCAGCAAGTAAATAGAGGTTAAAACTCCTGTGGTTGCGCCGCAATGAAAAAATACCTTGTTCCCTGGTAATCTGGTTGTGGAACAATTCCATCTTGTTTGCTTTACGGTTATATTCATCGTCAATCCCATAAGGCTTGAATACCGACGTAAAAAGCATTTTTATTTGGTTGTTTAACATAAATTTTCACTCCTTAAAAACAAAAAATTCGAGTTCCGGCAGACCATCCGGCTTTTCTCAAAAGAAAAACCGTGGTTTTCCTTGATATCTTTAAAAAAGACATCTTAGCTTTTCAGAGCCTTAGACCAAGCATTCACACAATTAATTCAATTGAACTAAATAATAGCGCGGTTTTATTCCGTTTGTCAATAGTAATACATCTAATGTCAGGGCTGTTTAATTCTAGCCGACCCCCTATACTCCATGGCCCTGCTTATGTTCAGAGCGTTCCGCTACAATTCCAGGGCGATGTTATCAACCTTATTGGCCCGTAGTATATTGAGGGCGAAGCTCTGGAGTCCGGCGAATATACAGGGATTTTTTCTTGTTCTGGACCCGGCTTATTCACAAATCAGCGGTAAACATTAATGATGTTATTTGGATACAGCTACTTATAGAATAATGGTCAAAAAACAAAAATTTCATACAAATTACCGAGAACTCTTGCTATGGAAGCGACCAGCGGGAGCGTGTTTATGATCCCGAATTATTCGGGTGGAGGCGTCTTCAGCTAAGGCATTATCCCTGACATGTCCCATATTGGTTTGGGCCGCAAATTGGTATCAGAAGCAGCCCAGGCAGCAGTCGGTAACCTTTATGTGGATGTGGTCCAGCAACTTCCCCAGTTCCAGCTTGGGTTTTCGGCTAATCTCCAGGCTGCCTGACAGGGGAGCTTCCCCCCGACCGCCAACCTCTTAATTTCGGCTTCTAATTCTTTTTTCCCCATAATAATTTGTCTCTCTATCAGCTATTTTACGTTTTTGATAAAAGATATGCGTCGGTAAATCCTGACGCTGCTATTATACTCCCTACCACCTTAATTTTCTCCGCCAGGGGAGAGAGCAACTGTGTTGGTTGTCAAGAAATTTTTATGGGCAGCAGGATTCCCAGGTTGATTGAGTTTTGAGCATAGCATTCAGTATGGTAAGTAGTTTTCGGATGCAGGCGGTGACGGCAGCTTTATGGGTTTTGCTCCGCTCAACCCGCGTGTTATTATAAATATACATTAATGTGCTGACTTTCTTCTAACTGAAGGTTATCAAAAAATCTTTTCCCTGTCCAGCATTACCAATACGGCGGGTTAATCCGCCGGTATTTACAGATAATGTGCGTTAAACACCTTGTTTATGATAATATATACAACATAACTTTAGCGTATAGGAATTCCCTGGATCATCCCCTCGCCCCTTTGGGGAGAGGGCTAGGGTGAGAGGAAATGAGGTAATAATGATCCCCCTCACCTCGGTCCTCTCCCCCAGGGGAGAGGAAGTGTAAAAACCCGCACTGAAGGTGCGCTAAGTTCAAGCTATCATTCGCTCTTTATATTTGAACTCCACAAAGGATAACACCGTCCTGGGAAGGAGATGAAGATTGGCCGCCGAAAAGAAAATTTCGAACATCAAACGATTAAGACAAATAATTAACGCCTTTGTGAAGCATGGGCTGGGGGATATGGTTAAAATCACCGGATTGGATAACTACATATCAGTAGGAAAACGGCTGCTATCAATGCAAGATCAGGAAGTGGTGAGATATACCCGACCGCAGCGGATGGTGATGGTCTTTGAAGAGTTGGGGCCTACCTTCATAAAGCTGGGGCAGATTTTAAGCACCCGCAAAGATCAACTGCCCAAAGAATATATCGTTGAGTTTGAAAAGCTTCGGGATAGCGCCTCCTCTTTGCCGTTTGAAAAGATGGATCTGGTGTTTGAGGGGGAGTTTGGGGAATCGGCCTTACAAACCTTTGACTATATCGACAAGGCGCCCATGGCCTCAGGCTCCATCGGCCAGGCACATCCTGCGCGCCTGAAGACGGGCGAGGATGTAGTGGTTAAAATTAGAAAACCAGGCATCGAACATATCATAGAAGCGGACATGAAAATACTATACTTCCTGGCCAATCGGATAAAGAATATGCTATTTAAAGACAATGAGATGCTTAATCCAGTGGATATTGTAAAGATGTTTGAGACGATGATTAAGAACGAGCTCGACTTCGGTATGGAAGGGCGCAATATCGAGCGGTTCCAGCATAACTTTAAGGATAACCCCGAGGTGCACTTTCCGACTGTCTATTGGGAGTATTCTTCCCGGTGTGTATTGGTGATGGAATGGATAAAGGGAATACCTATCGGTGAGGCCGAGCGGCTGAAAGAGAGCGGCTGTGACGTAAGAAAAATATCGGCTGCTCTCTTCCACCTCACCTTAAAACAAATGTTTGAAGATTCATTCTTTCATGCCGATCCTCACGCCGGAAATTTCATTATCATGGACAACGGCGTAATCGGGATAATTGACTGCGGTATGGTGGGGATTATGGACGAGGCGTTTGTAAACTCGTTCATTGACTGTTTTGTGGGCATTTTTTTAAAGGATTATGACATGGTGGTAAGGGGTTATATGTCCATCGGGACTATTACCGAGGATGTGGATATCCCGGCCTTTAAAAATGATATCCGGAACTTTGCCGAACACTGTATGACCTCTTCCTACGATAATATGAGCACCATCGGCGAAATTCTCGATAGCGCCATCTACGTCGGGGTGCGGCACAAAATGAAAATCCCCGCCGCCATGCTCTTTACCAGCAAAGCGCTGGTGCTGGTGGAGGGAACCATCAGGAAGATATGTCCTACCTTTGATTTTATGGGCCACAGCACCAAGCTGGCCCAAAAAGTTGTTATTAAAAAGAAGTTTGATCCGAAAAAATTTGTGGCCGATACCTTTGACTTTTTCTCAGGAATGGCCGAGCTGTTTCAGACTCTTCCCCGGCAGACCTCCAAAATACTCTCCATAATGGAAAAACAGCAAATGAGTATGAACGTAGGTTTATCTGGCTTAGAGGAGCTCTACAAAAGGATTGACAGCTTCGGAGGCTGTGTTGCCTTGGGGATCATATCAGCGGGGTTGGCGGTGGGAGGCTCTCTGGTCATCCACGCAAGAATTGAGCCTCTCTGGCGCGGTATCTCAATGTTTGGCCTTTTGGGGTATTTGATGGCTATTGTAATCGGGTTGTGGGTAGTAGTATTATTTGCCAGAAAAGATAAGTAAAAATCGAAGTAATAGCACAAAACATATCTCGTAGGGCGCATCTATATAATCCGGGGAAATGGGAGGGGCAGGAGGATGAGGGTTGATAAACGATCAAAAGATTTCCAACATTAAGCGGCTAAGACAAATACTCAACACCTTTGTGAAGTACGGCTTGGGACATCTGGTAAAACTAACCGGATTGGATTCTTATGTCTCTATAGGGAAGCGCCTGCTGTTGATAAAAGATGAGGGTAAAGAGGATATAAGCTATACCAATCCACAGCGGATGAGGATGGTGTTTGAGGAACTGGGGCCTACATTCATAAAACTGGGCCAGATCCTCAGCACCCGCAAAGGTCAGTTACCCAAAGAATATGTTGTAGAGTTTCAAAGACTTCAGGATAACGTCCCCCCTCTGCCGTTTGAAAAAATGGATATCGTTTTTGAGACAGAATTTGGGGAGAGCGCAATTACTGCTTTCGATTATATAGAGAAAACCGCGATCGCCTCAGGCTCTGTGGGCCAGGTACATGCCGCTCGTCTTAAGACAGGCGAGGAAGTGGTCGTTAAAATCAGAAAACCAGGCATTGACCATGTGATAAATGCGGATATAAAAATACTATACTTCCTGGCTAATCAGA
>QIEW01000357.1 GCA_003230535.1 bacterium | reverse complement strand
GGAAGTTCCCTTGCCGCCGGAGCGCGGCTATTTATTGCTGTGATGCAGTTGTCCATAATGCTGCCGGTAGTATTCCAGGTAGGCGCCGGTCTTTATTTTTCTCCACCATTCCGGGCGCTTTATATACCAGTTTATGGTATGCTCCATCCCCTCCGGGAAAGGCATGGCTGCCTGCCAGCCCAAAGCGGCCTTAATTTTGTCTGCCGCCACCGCATGCCGCCGCACATGACCGGGCCGGTCATTAACGTAGGTGAGCAAGCTCCGGGGCTTGCCCAGTATATTTAATATGATTTCGGCCACCTCCAGGTTAGGATGCTCCTCTGACGCGCCGATATTGAACGCCTCTCCTTCAATCCCCTCTGTAAATAGCAATAATTCCAAGGCCCGGCAATGATCCTCCACATAAATCCAGTCCCGAACATTCTTCCCATCCCCGTATATCGGGAGGGGTTTATCTTCTATGGCATTCGTGATCAGCAATGGGATCAGCTTCTCCGGATACTGGCAGGGGCCGTAATTGTTGGCGCATCTGCCGATTACCACCGGTGTGCCGTAGGTGGCAAAATAGGCCCACGCCAGACGGTCGGCTCCGGCTTTACTGGCGGCATAAGGGCTTTTGGGATAAAGGGGCGAGTCTTCCGTACTGGGGGCATCTTCCGCCTCACCGTAGACCTCGTCAGTGGAGATGTGGACGAAACGGCGCAGGTTATGTTTACGGGCGGCTTCGAGCAATATATATGTTCCATAGACATCGGTTTTAAGGAAATCCTCCGGGCTGCCAATGGAGCGGTCCACATGAGTCTCAGCGGCAAAGTTAACGATTGCCTGTGGACCTTTCCGGCAGACATCTTCCACTACTTTGGGATTACAAATATCCCCTCTCACAAATGTATACTGGGGATTATCCTCAATATCCCGGAGATTTTCAGGATTACCGGCATAGGTAATCTTATCCAAATTAATAATCTGCAACTCGGGATAATGGGAGCTGATATACCGAATAAAATTACTTCCAATAAAGCCTGAGCCGCCGGTAACCAAGATCTTGTCAATGTTCTTTACTAACTTTGTCACAACAATGCAATCCCCCCTGAAAGATGTATCTTAAGTTTAGTAAATCCCTAGCATACATTTGCCAATAGTAATTTTATGAGTTAAGTTATATGGATTAACATCCCTATTGCCGCAACAGGCCGATTTTCATATTATACATATGAAATGGATTTATGTCTAACCCGAGTTTCCACGCCATGACTGACATGCAGACACCTCCTTTTTGGTTCATCCGGAATACGCGGTAGGGGAGGAAAGAGAAGTTTATCTCTTGGCCCTGATTATTCATAAATCCACGGTAAATATTGATGATGTTATTTGAATACAAGTGCTTATATAATAACGGTTAAAAAACAAAATTTTTGTACAAATTACTGAAAACTCCCGCTGTGGAAACGACCAACGGGAGCATATTTGTGATCCCGAATTATTCGGGTTGGGAAAAGGTAAAGCACAGTGTTTGATGCCAAATCTTTCACCTGAGCTGTCTCATTTTCATAAGCGTTGGTGTTTACGCAACCAAGGAGCAAGCGGGGAGGGCAAGCCCGTCCGTCAAAAATGCGTAAACATGCTATGTTTCATGTTTGATGGCAACTTGGCATGAAACAGTCCTTTTCTCAAAAGCCAGAAACGGGTTGGCAAGAGCATTGACAGGCTAAAATCTAATCCTTTCGCCGGTAACAATATGAAGAAACTTAGCGGAAACTTGAGCGGCAAGTACCGCTTCTTGCGAAAAAAAATTAAAAAAAGTTGATTTTTCCCAAATTGCTCCTTTTGTATCAGTCATTACTGGTATTACAAAGATAGGTATACCGAAATCTATTTCTCCAACGCTTGTAATATCTTTTGTTTTACCAGCTCTATTTCTCCTTCAGGGTAAGGCTGTTGGGGGATATTCACCTTGATGGTGTCGTCAGGGTAGCGCGGCATGATGTGGAAATGCACATGCGGGACTACTTGGCCGGCGAGCTTACCGTTGTTTACCACTAAATTGAACGCCTGGGAGCCTAGACCCTCCAGGATAGCCGGTGAAAGTTTCCGAACCGCCCTAATCATCTTTTCCAAAAGACCGTCCGGCGTCTCCGGCAGATCAGCATAATGCGCTTTCGGCATCACCAGCGTATGCCCGGCAGTGGCTGGAAATATATCCAGGAACGCCATTATCTCATCATCTTCATACAATTTCTGCGCCGGGATTTCCCCCGCAGCAATCTTACAAAACAGACAGTCCATACCACCCCCTATGTTTTTCAGACTTTCCTGTTCAGTTCCCCCCTTTTGGAGTGAACTGGCAGTCGTCGAACCCAAAACCGGAGTAATTATTCTATAAATTTATACTTCTCTTTATTGATGCTTCGTAAAAAGTCAGAAAACATATAGTTATGTCATTCCCGTGCAAACGGGAATCCAGTATTTTCAGATAGTTAAAATCAGGATGGATTCCCGCTTTCGTGGGAATGACAACTTTTTATGAGACCATCTTTATTATGAATTATAGAAATTATAAATAAAATACTCAAGTTTCGGACACAACAATTCACAAGCGCTTATCGTCGATATCCGGTCCAGGGTAAATGCCAAGCCGGAATGCTCGATTTGCGGGAGGCGCTGTCCAGGTTATGATACCCAGGCCGCCACGGTTGTACGAATATGTTCCGCTATGGGGTTTCAAGGTGTTCTTCAGGTATTCTCCCTGACATGTGGCTTGCCCCGATCATGGTGTCCGGGTGGGAGGTGTTCCCTGGATTCCGGATCAAGTCCGGAATGTCATCTTATGCTTGACACGACACTGGTCAAAAGGTTAAATTTGTGTGCAGCGACATGTGGGCAGCCTTATCTTACGGTAATCAAAAAGAAAGCTCCCCAGGCGCGGCAACATCCTGGACCGCTTCCATATCATGAAACATAGCATGTTTACGCATTTTTGACGGACGGATTTGCCATATCCCCGCTTGGCTGTCAACCTCCGGTTGAGAGCGCAGGCTCCTCGGTTGCGTAAACACCAACCTGTTATCTTAACACATACCCAATAAAATTAAAAGCAAAAAATGACGATTAGCTCTAATTATTTTAGCCACTTAGATTGACGTGACTTTTTACGAAAGTATCA
>QIEW01000244.1 GCA_003230535.1 bacterium | reverse complement strand
GTTGATAACATCGCCCTGGAATTGTACCGAAACGCTCTGAACATATCCAGGGTCATGGAGTATAGGGGGGTCGGATAGAATTAAACAGCCCCGGGATTGGTGCAATATTTTCATTGACAATCCGTGATCTTTGTGGCAAACTACATAAGTGGCAACTAATATAAGCGACCTGTGAGAAGATACATCTTTATAAATTAAGATGGCTGTGGTTAAATTTAAATCTGATTGGCAGAATTACAACGATCATCAGTGTTATTCGAGTAAACATTGTCTTGAAGATCAGGAAGAGCTTTACTTGGTGGAAGGCTTAGCGAATTAAGTATAAAGGTTATTTGAATCGGATTTTGTTGTAAATGATCTAATACCAGGGCTTTATTATTATGACCTGTAAGGAGGTTGATTATGAGCAAAATTAGTTGGAGAAAAGTTGCTATATTCTTCATCGTTAGCATGGTGTGTGGATTTGGTGCTACTGCTCATGCTAAGCAAATTTTCAAAGGATCTGATTATTTCGAAACTAATAGTGGATATCTCACTGTACCAGGCGCGGACGTTAATCCAGTCGCTATCAAAGGGCTTCCTATTAATCCAAATCCTTGTCCTATAGGACCAGGAGAGACTGATACCATCATATCCCGGCAAGACAGGACTTATGCGCTTATAGAGAACGACCCGCTTACATCGGAGACGATCCCAATTGAAGTGGTGGATCTCTCCTTAATAAGTGTCGACCCTGTGACTTTTGGGGGACCAGGATTTGACATGTATGTTAGTCTCGCGCCCTCAACGATCTCATCGGGGAAGATGACCCTTTCCCATAACTTTATTGATAACGGGACTATTGATCCGGAAGGCGCATTCACCTCTTACTTCACTCTTAATTACAAGGCCGACTTCAGGTTGGCACCTAGCACACTACAAGACCTTATAATTTTCTCAGTCATCGATTCTAAACTCTTTGATAATTCAGGCGCACAATGGAGTCACGAGATTAATACTGACTGCCTAATAACTGGTACGAGTGGCACGACGTGTCCCCCCACTGATGAAGACATAAGCGCTAATGACCACTCTCCCAATCTTATTTGCCCTACCTACGATGACTTTTTTCCCTATGGCTTAGTTTCACATCTGGGAGCGGGAAGTGCCCTGCATATAGTGAAGGTTACCCTGGTGGAGCTTTCCGCCTTCACCGCCACTGGCTATCCCGGTGGGGTGCTGTTGGAGTGGACAACCGAGTCGGAGGTGGATAACGAAGGATTTAATCTGTGGCGGGCTGAGGCCGATGGTGGAGTGTATGTAAAGATAAACAACGCTCTAATCCCGGCGGAGGGGGATGGCACTACCCCCCATACATATACTTATCTGGATGAGGATGTAGAGACCGGGGCTACGTACTACTATAAGCTAGAAGACATTGATACGCATGGCTTATCTACCTTCCACGGGCCGATTGAAGTGAAGTGGGAATGCTTGATGTTGCTTGAGCCTGAAGATGGGATAAGGCTGCATCCCCGGACAAAACCTGTCTTTGAGTGGGATAACGGTGTCTGCACTCCCCTCACCATTGAATTTGCCGGCAATCCCGAGTTTAACGGGAGTGCAGCCGTTGATCTTAGAGCCGACCAGACCATCTGGACGCCAAAAGGCCGGACCTGGGGACGTATCCGTCGTAAATTTAAGCGGGGCAAAATATTATACTGGCGACTGCATGGCTTGGACCATAACGGTGAGCCGGTGATGACCGATGCGTATTCATTCAGGTTGCGGCCGCATAACCATGCTGACCTCAGCCTTGAAGACAATCCCTCATCAGCAGGCATTATGGATACGTTAGGGGAATTTTTAACCGCCTGGCTAAGGTTTTAGGTGAGAGGTTGATTTTGGAATTAATCTGATGTAACATGGATGATTGGTGTGTTTTGCTTTGCGTAACCTATTTGTTTTGGAGCATGAAGATGGTTGATGAACTAATTGCGGAGGAGCGGTTTATCTCCCAAAAGCTTGGTCCTGAGTTGATGATCTACGATAAGGTTCAGGATCTCGTGCACGTGCTTAATGAAACCGCCAGCCTGATAAAAGGGTTGCATGATCGGGGTTACGGAGTAGAGCAAATTGAGGTTGAATTGAGGAAGAGGCATTCAATTAAGCCTGATCAGGAAATCAGGGGCGATATCATTAATATATTGGCGGAGCTGAACCAGAAAGATTTGATAAAAGCAGCTATCGCGATTGCCTTATAGTGTTTGACATCGTAACTGTAACAACTACCGTCGGCTGTAGCTGGCAGGGCATTTCCATAAAATGTTAACAAGCAATTCTGTCGTTGCCGGATAGCGGATGGTCATAAATCCGGGCGGTGAAGCAGACTTTTGTTTTTCATAATATTTCAGATTGTTACATTGTGTCCGCAATGGAATTTATAAGGTATTGGAGGGAGGAAGATATGGATAAGAAGTTACCTGAGCTGGAAGAAAAGCAGCCTGCCCCACAGTATGTACCACCGATGATTATCACTTATGACGGTGATGCTCTCCTGGAGGAGATGGGTCCCGCCCAGTCTTGCGCCAGCCCCGGCTGCCCTGTGGATCTGCCCTAAGATAACCAATGGCGGCGGCGGCCTATAAGGGTTTATACTCATAAGCGCAGAAGATAAGCCATTTTGGGCTCTAAAATCGCTATTCTCTCCCCCCAAGTGATAAGGAAACCCTTAACATAGCGGCTATGGGACTTAGACGGGGGTTTGCTGTGTATTGAATAGTATATAATGTGTATGCTATATTTTGAAAACATACCGCATCGCCCTAATTTAGGTATGCCATTGCGGTATCTTCAGAAAGGGTGTCATTACGTTCTCCTTCATCCCGCGCGTCCGCTGTGGGCAGTTGTAAACGAAACCGGTTACCGGATTGCCTGTTTGTGTGACGGCGGCCACACTCCATCTGAGATTGCCCGACAGTTGGCCTCCACCTACGCTATACCTTACCCCAAGGTCTTATCAGATATCCGGGTGTATCTTCTGGACTTGGCAAGTAAAGGCTGGTTTACCTCAACAGGTAATATACACCTTCAAGATAAACCTAAACTAAAAAGCATTTTCCTGCAAATTACCAACCGCTGTAATCTCCGCTGTAAGCACTGCTACACCGCTCAGGATAACACGCCTC
>QIEW01000239.1 GCA_003230535.1 bacterium | reverse complement strand
AAGGATATATGGCTTCTACCCTTGAAAAGACGATTCAGAACTTCCCTAACAATTTGATTTTATGACCAACGGGTTTACCGAATATTTACTTCGGCGCCAATATAAACTGCTAATTCTATTGATGATTTAGCCCGCCTCATCATTCTCCTGGATGTGCCGGATTGCGGGTCAATTTTAGCTTGCCTGTTTATCTTATTCACCATATCCCAAATCAAGCGCCTATTTCAGTTTAGTTAGTCTGCTTTGGGCTTCCTTCTTTAACTCTTCCTCATAAGGCTGGTTGAGGATTTTTTGGTAAACCTTGCGGGCCTCATCCTGGTTTTTGATCTGCTCATAGCTCTGGCCGGCCCAAAGCAAGGCTTTCCCCGCCCAAAAAGTCTTTTCAGGATAAAGATAGGCCACCTTCATAAACTCAACTACCGCTTCTTTGTGCTCGCCGGCTTCCGCCAGGGTTTGACCTAACAGAAACAGCGCCTCCACCACCACCTCTTCCTGCGGCGAGGATACGGCCTTTCGCAGGACCTCGACCGCCGCCCCTGTTTTACCGGAGCGGCAAAGAATTCGGGCTTCCTCCAGCATCGCCTTATAGGATAAGGGATGATCCGGGAAGCGGGTAAATAGCTGTCGGTAGCTTTGTCGGGCCGCCTTCTTTTTGTTTAGTTCTTTGTAGCTCTGGCCGACATACCAGAAGGCCTCCGGGATAAGGTTGCTCTCCGGATGCTCCCCGATGAGCTTGTTCAGGGTTCTGATAGCCTGGGGATACTCCCGGAGGTAATATAGGGCTAATCCCTGATTCCATCGGGCTTCCAAACGGAGGTTACTGTTGGGATAAGCGCCCAGTAACCCCTGGAAAATTTCCTTTGCCTTTCTGAAATTATTGGCTTCCATATAGATTGTCCCCACCTTGTACCGGGCGTCATCGGCTAGGTTACCGGCGGGGAAATCATCCATCAGTTGTTTATATACCACGGTGGCCTGATTTTTTTTGCCCTGCTGGTAATATACTTCCCCCAGTTGATACAGCAGTGGTTCTGAGAGCTTGTGCTTCTGGTATTTTCTTACAAATGCGGCGGCGGCGGCGGTGAATTTTTGGAGTTTGCCCAGCCGATAGTAAGAGATAACGATACCATATTCCGCATCCGGGACCAGCTTGCTTTGAGGGTGTTTCTGGATTAGAGTATTGTAAGCAATTTGAGCTTTAGTATATTTGGATAAATTATAGTAGCAATCCCCGACCTTAAGCAAGGCTTCCTCCTCCAGGGGGCTTCCCGGATATTCCTGCTCCAATTGCTCAAATTTTTCAATGGCTTTATTATATTCGGATACTCTAAAGTAGTACCACCCCAAGCGCAGTAAGGCGTCATCAGCTTTTCCCCCTTCAGGAAATATTTTTCTGAGCCGGTAAAAAACTTCCTTGGACTGAGACAGCTTATTCTGCAACATATAAATTATTCCGATCTGGTATAAAGCTTCTTCTACTTTAGGAGAATCGGCAAACGCGTCAATAAATTTCTGGTAAATAGTTACCGCTAGGTCATATTCCTTTAATTGATGGAGCGCCTCGGCTTGCATATAGAGCGACTCAGAGGCATGGGCGTTTTGGGGGAATTTTTCCAGGAGCGTTCTAAATTCTTCGGCCGCCCTAAGCCATTCCTCCTGGGCATAATAACTCCACCCTAACCCAAGGCAGGCATCATCCAGGCGCTGACTGTCAGGATAGTTCCTGATAAGCTGGCGGTAGCTGCGGGCCGCCTCCTCGTAGCGCCGGGCCTTAAAATAACTTTCCGCCAACCAGAACTGGGCTTCATCAAGGTAGGGAAGCCTCGGAAACACCAGTAGCAGCCGCCGGAATTGTTCGGTAGCTTCTTCAAATCTCTCCAATAGATAATAGCACCAGGCCAGCTTGAAATAAGCCTGAGGCGAAAAATTACTCAGGTTTTCATAGGCGACCACCTGCCGATAATGAGGCGCCGCCTCTTGGTAGCGGGCGGCAGCAAACAGGCTTTCCGCCCACATATATTGTGCGGTAGGGATAAGCGGGCTCTCCGGATACTGAGTGGTCATCTGTTGGAAAGCGGCCTCCGCCTGTTGATAATCTTTTAGTTCAAAGTAGCTCAGACCGAGCTCAAGCTGTGCCCGGTCACGCATGATGGCATTAGGATAGTTCCCCAGTAATTTTTGGTATTTCTCCAGGGCTGGGGTATATTTCTTTAACATTAAGTAACTTTTGGCTTCCCTGAACAGGGCCGACCCCAGCATAGCCTCAGATGCAGGCTGAGACTGAAGTTCGGCGAAAATGCCGGCCGCTTCCTGGTAGCGTCCCGCCAGATATGTGCTCCAACCCATCCCGTATAAAGCAAAGGCTTCCAACTCATGCTCGGCGTCCTCGGCTAAAAATAGGGCATATGCTTCGGTCGCCTGAGGATATTGACCGGTATGATAAATGCTTTCCGCTTTCCAGAACTTGGCTTTGGCAGCCCAGGGATGAGTAGGGTAGCGCTTTAGAAATTCATCAAAACTTTGGGCCGCCTCCTGATATTTTGTCAATCTATAGAGTGATTCAGCCTGGAGATACTGCGATTTCGGGGCCGTCGGACTCTCTCTTATCGCGGCGGCGGATCTAAAGGAGGCCGCCGCCTGAATATAGTTCCTCTGCTGAAAGTTTACCCAGCCTAGCGAATAATGAGCGTAATCAGCTAATGCCTGCCGGGGGTATTCCTCCACCAGTTGCCGCCAATATTTTTGAGCGCTGGGGTAGTCGCCTAAACTAAAATGGGCCTCGGCTAGCCAGAATAAAGCCTTCCCCCGATAGGGACTGTCGGGATAACGGCTGACCAACTCAGCCCAAAGCTCGGCGGCCCTCTGGTAGCGTCTTATCTGATAATAATGCCAACCGGTTTTATAATAGCCGTCGTCCCCCATAAAAAGCCGCGCCAAAGCTCCGGGAATAGTGTAGCCGAACAAGCAACAGCCCGGGGGAGGCAGATCCGGCCCCTCCTTTTTTAACCTAACGGTAGGAGGAATGGTGACCCCTTTTTGGCCCATCGTGGGAACTTCTTTAACCCCCAATACTATCTTGTGGAGGAAGCACTTCTTTTTTCATATCCCAAAGCTTGACCTGGTATTCCCCGGGGATTATTACTTCCGGGAGTTCAAATGTAGGCCCCGTATTGTTGGCTCCGGAACTACTGCCCTTCGACTTCAAGTCCCCGGGAGCGTTTTCTGCCGCCGGAGATATCCCCGGGCAGAAAACAACAACAACAACAACAATAATCGACCAGCTTAAGAAAAGGTGAATTATTTTACGTTTCATATCTTTTCTGTATTGCACGATAATATTAACTGCCGAGATTTGATTTGTGAAGATTAAAAACGCAATATTATTATACACTATCTAAATGAAAGGTGGCGCACATAATCTGTTTGTCTGATGTAACTATGAGATGCGAAAGGGGCAAACATGTAATAATACTAGGGACTTGTAAATATCCAATATACCGCTTTAGGATTTGTGCTGTCAGGTGTTACCCAATGTCATTAACTTAAGCGACAGGTTTATAGTTCATGTAGAATTTTTTTCGGGAGACTTTATGATTTCGCGGATATTTTCTACCGGGTCTGAGCGGCTCTCTGGTTTAAGAGAAAATTTGGTGAGGCGCTGAGATTAATTGGAGAACCTTCTTTTTCGTTCTTTGAAACAGTAAGACAATGACGTTCGAGGAATCCTCACGATCTGAGACATACCCATGCCTCAATCTTATTAATGGCCGATAAGAAGTCCTGCCTATGTTAATAAGCATCTCGGTCATAGCTCCATGACAATGACTGTTGACATATACGGTCACTGGATTCAGGGTAAAGGGCGGGAAGGACTTGAAGAGGCACTTCTCAGAGTCGGACTAAAAAGACATATTTGATGGTTTCGTAAAAAGTCAAAAATGCCGATTTTTGTCATTGCGAGCGATTTTTGTCATTGCGAGAATCTCAAATTTCATTACAAATCAATGGGATTGCTTCGGCGATAAACCCGCCTCGCAATGACACCCGGGACTTTTTACGATTGCATCATATTTGGGCATATCAAGAAAATCTGCACCAATAACTAGTTGATACTATTGGTATTAATCTAGGCGTGGTGCCGAAGGGGGGACTCGAACCCCCACAGGTCTCCCTACCGCCCCCTTAAGACGGCGTGTCTACCAGTTCCACCACTTCGGCGCCTAAATCAAAAACCGCTAAACCTGAAACTTTAACATCAGACCAGTTTTGACAGATATATTCCAAATATCTATTTTACTTGAAAACTAATGACGTGTCAAGTATGAGAAACAACCGTCAAATCAGAGTTGACCCAGACACTAGGGAATTGGATAATTATTATTTGCTCAAGTATGATGGACTCGTAAAAAGGCAGAAAACACACACATTCTTGTCATTTCCGTGCAAACGGGAATCCAGTATTTTCAGATAGTTAAAATCAGGATGGATTCACGCTTCTGCGGGAATGACGACTTTTTACGAGATCATCAAGTTTGATTGCCGCCGATACGGCCAATTTCCCTAATGTAGAGATAGGGTCATCCCTTTTTCTCTTGATAAGGAAATGAGCCATTCCAGCATTATAATAAGGAGGGTCTTACATGTCAAGATAAATAAGGTAAAATTAAATCAAGCATTAAACGTAAGCTACAAGAAAGCTATGCCTAAAATCGATCCGTAAACACAGATCAACCGCCTCAGAGGAATAAAAACGGGATAACCCGAATAATTCGGGATCACAAATATGCTCCCGTTGGTCGCTTCCATAGCGGGAGTTTTCGGCAATTTGTACAAAAATTTTATTTTTTGACCGTTATTTTATAACTGGCTGTATCTAAATAACATCATCACTGTTTGCCTTGTATTTATGAATAATCAGGGATAAGAGGGTTCCCATAACCCTTAAAATAATCAGCAATAGCCGCACCGAAAAAATAAAAATCTTAGAAAAATTCTCTCCTATCAAGGCAATCTAAACGTAGAAAACAACTGGCAACAACTTGAGCGTATATTAATTTCCATTTTTAGGCTCAATAAAACAAGCAGATAAGCTGTCGGGTCCTCAGACCCGACAGGCTGAATGGGTGGCAGGTTTACTGAACCTGCCACCACCTAAAAAGTCCGCACCAGCGGTGCGCTAAGTTCAAGAAGAAGAACTTAGAGAATATGAGCAACAACCCCAAAGTTATCGCTGGTGATATATATTCCAACAGGGCGTTGCTGCCCTTGACACTTTCGGCTTGAGGACAAGTCGAAAGATCAAAATAGCGCTTGACATTCGCGCTGAATCAGTTTAGTATTTGCTTAAATGCTAAACTAGGAGTTTGTGGTGGATAATAAGCAAGCCAAATTATTTAAGATTCTCGGTGTTGAAACGCGCATCAGGATTATCGAGCTTCTCAAGCAAAGGGGGTCTCTTTGCGTGAATGAGATGTCTGAGGTTTTGGGCATCACCCCCTCAGCCGTTTCGCAGCACCTTAGGGTGTTAAAATATGCTGGATTGGTGCGGAATGAGAGAAAAGGGATTTGGCTGCCCTATCAGGTTGACCCGGCTGCTTTAGAACAATGCCGGGAAATTATTTCCGAGATATGTACCTGTGGTTGTGAAGGAACCGGCCGGATAAGGGAAGCAGAACTCGGCCAAGCCGATAAGGACGACCTGGCCAAGCTTGAGAAATACGAACGGAAACTCCTACAGGAACTCAAAGCAGTGCGGATGCGAATCAAGGAACTGAAGGAAGAGACATAGAAATTTTTGCCATGTTGTTTTAGTTATTGCTTAATTACTAAATTGTATCACCAATATATATGGATAATAGTTGAGCCGCGCAGTCACCGGAAAACAGTGGATTACCAGCCACGGAAAGGAGGTGAGCTATCAGATGTGTCAGACAAGAGAATCCCAGCGTTATACGAGTGTGCGGGGTTGCACCTGCGGTTGTCGCGGATGCGGCCCGTCGTTCCGGCGCTTCTTCTCTTCAAAAGAAGAACTGGAATGCCTGGAAACCTACCATGATCAGCTAAAGAAGGAGTTGGCGGGAGTGGAGGAACGGATTAAGGAACTCCAAGGATAAAATCTGGAAATCCGGCAAAAGGAAAGCAGGGTGG
>QIEW01000238.1 GCA_003230535.1 bacterium | reverse complement strand
AAAATATTAAATATATAAAAAACAAGGTTTCTATTTAAAAATGAAATTTGCATTTTATATCTTCTTAGCTCCATGTTTGCCGCAATTTTGAATCCAGGTAAGCGAAAGACTAAAAAAGACGCTAAAACCAGAAAGTAAAAACTAACCCTCCTAAAAGATAAATAAAGTTGTCTAAAAGAATATTCTTTTTGATTTAAAAATTCATAAAAAAATAAAACCAGCGGCAATGTATACGACATTTCTTTTGAAAAAAGAGCAAATAAAAAAGCAATTAGCGAATAAACGTAGAATTTATTTGCTCTATGATTGGCATATCTTAGATAAAGCCATAACGAAAGAAAAAAGAAGAACCCCACACTCAGTTCTTGGATACAAGAAATCCAAGTCAAGCATTCCAAGTGGGCGTTCCTAGTAAAAAAAATGACCGCTGAAAATATCCCTACTAATTTGTTGTGGGTCAGGGAAGCTGCACATAAATAAACTAAAAACACGCTAACCGCATGGAGTAGCACATTAATAACATGGTAACTTGCAGGGTTTAATCCGAACAGGGCATTAACCAAATAGAAATATAGATAGGCAATTGGCCGATAGAAAAAAGAAGAGTTGTTTATGAAACGGTTTAGTTCTTCGCAAATTGATCCCTCAGAAATTAAGTGGAATAAAAAATTTAAATCATCGGTTATAAAAAAAATATCTAAGGACCTAAAATAAGCTAATACCACGCTAAATAATAAAAACAAAAATATTATTATTTTTTTTTCTTTTACCCTAACGAGTAGATAATTTAGATAGTTATTAAAATAATCCGCCTTTACATTTCTCATTAAATAAATTCCAATAGATATTATTCCTATATATTTGATTTGAGCAATAATTCTTTCTAGTTGGGATGTTGTATCTGGATGGAAGGGCGGGTATTCACTGAAGAGTATCTCTAGAATTTTTATGATTTCTGTACTTAAGAAATCACTTACTATCCCTACTATAAAAAAGAAAATTCCCCAGAAAATTAATCTGTCTAACCAACTTTTTTTATCAAACATTGTATTAGTGCGGATTACGGTAACTTTAAACAACGCTTCCGGTTTTAATTAAACCCCTGTTAGAGGTAAACACCCCTCTACCAAGTTGACCCCGGCCGATTTTAGTCTGTCGGAGGCGGGAGTGGTCATCACCTGTCCCCAAGGGCAGGTACCTATATGCTAAGTTTCCATCAAGCAGGTAATAATTAATACAGAGGGGAATAATCTGGGGTTCATGAGAAAACCTTCGGGAAAGTAGATGTAGGCAATCTGGAGAGTAGCTCTCCGGCAGTAAGCCCCAAACGAGGATGCCGCACCTCCGGGTCCAACTCCGCCAACGGCGTCAGCACAAAAGCCCGCTCATGTAGTCTGGGATGAGGAATTTCCAAATCATCCACCCTAAGCGCTAAGTTGTCATAAAGCAACAGATCTAAATCTATGACTCTCGGCCCCCATCGAAAAGCAACCTTTTTCCCTAAGTTCCCCTCTACCGTCTGCATAACTGTTACTAATTCCTGTGGACTGAGAGCGGTCTGTAATTTAGCGGCTGCATTAACAAATTCCGGTTGATTTATACACCCGACCGGTGGAGTGCGATAGAAAGAGGAGACGGCTAAAACGCTGATCTCCGGCGATGATAAAAGCTCCAGCGCCTTTCGACAGCTAGAAACCCTATCACCCAAATTGGCCCCTAAACCAATATAAGCTATGGCCATATAGTTTCTATCCGCCGGAGGGCTTCTCTAAGTCGAGGCACATCCACCGTGAGCGCAAAGCGAATATAGCCCTCGCCGTACCGGCCAAAGCCCGCTCCAGGGGTCGTCAGCACATGCGCCTTTTTCAGAAAGCGCTCCGTAAGCTGAGAGGAGGTATACTCCCTCGGCGCCTCCATCCAGATATAGAAGGCGGCTTTAGGTTTATCCGTTCTAAAACCAAGCCTCCGAAGTCCTTCCACCAGGACATCCCTCCGTTCCCGGTAGATCCTGTTATGCTCCTCGATCTTTGGAAGCTGGTTAGTCAGCGCTTCTATTCCGGCGTATTGGATTGCCTGGAACACACCGGAGTCAACATTAGTCTTGATGCTCCCCAAACCGGATATTATTTCCGGATTTCCCACCGCCGAGCCAATTCTCCAGCCGGTCATATTAAAGGTCTTTGAAAGGGAATGAAACTCTACCGCCACCTGATCCGCTCCCTCAACCTCCATAATACTCAGCGGCTTAAAACCGTCATAGGCAATCTCGGAGTAGGCCGCGTCATGGGCGATAATAAAATTGTATTTTTGGGCTAATTCTATCGCTTGTCTGAAAAACTCAATATCGGCTACCGCCGCGGTAGGATTATTGGGGTAGTTGAGGAACATAATCCTCGCCTTATGCAATATCTCCGGCTTGATAGCGGAAAGGTCGGGCTTAAATCCGTTCTCCCGGAGCAGAGGCATAATATAGGGGGAACCGCCGGCCAGCGCCGTGGAGGCAAAATATACCGGATAGGCGGGACTGGGCATCAAAACCACGTCCCCGGGGTTTACGAATGCCAACGGAAGATGGGCAATCCCCTCCTTGGAGCCGATGAGGGCCAGGACCGACCGCTCCGGGTCCAGATTTACCCCAAACCGTTTCTGATACCAACCGGCCACCGCCCGCCGATAAGCCAACATCCCCTTGTATGAAGGATAGCGATGGTTCTCAGGTGAATGGGCCTCCCTTTGCAGCACATCAATAATAGATTTAGGGGTCGGCAAATCAGGATCCCCAATACCCAGATCAATAACGTCCGCTCCCGATCTTTGTACCTCTTCCTTTAGTTCATCTAAGCGGGCAAATAAATAGGGTGGTATTGCTGATACTTTAGTGAACATCGTTATTTATTGTTTCTCCCTTTCGATAAAATGCGGTTCACAAATACATAAAGTTGATCTGCTATTGGTGTGTTTTATCTCCGGCAGCGTTCAGCCCGGATAATGGAACTAAGATCGGCTACAGCCTGATCCAGGTTGTCATTGATCAGGAGGTAGTCATATTCCCGGTAGCGGTTGACCTCGGCGTAGGCATTCTCCAGGCGCAGCCGGATGGTCTCAGGCGTATCTGATGCGCGGTTGAGAAGACGCTGTTCCAACTGTTCCAGGGACGGCGGCAGCACAAAGACGAGCACACTGTTTTTGGTGTTGGCTCGGATTTGAGCCGCCCCTTGCACATCAATCGCCAAGGTCACATCCTCCCCCTGCGAGGTAACCTCCTCGATAAACTTACGGGAGGTGCCGTAAAAATTCCGGTGAACTTCGGCCCACTCTAAAAAATCCCCCTGCTGCTTCATCTGCCGGAATTGATCCTGGGAGATGAAGAAGTAATCCCGCTCATCCACTTCTTGCGGCCGGCGGGGTCTGGTAGTATGCGAGATGGAATAGCGAAGGTTGGACAGTTGAGCTACCGCCCGGTGACACAAACTGGTCTTACCCACTCCGGAAGGTCCGGAAAGTACAAAGAGACAACCTTTGCGCGGCCGGGATACAAGCTGATCAATAAGTTGATCTAATGACGGCTGATGCTCTTTATTATTCAAATTGG
Organism: bacterium; assembly: GCA_003230535.1. Lineage (GTDB taxonomy): Bacteria > SZUA-182 > SZUA-182 > SZUA-191 > SZUA-191 > SZUA-191. The sequence continues at coordinate 2,448 of QIEW01000238.1, read as the reverse complement.
CTCAGATTCTCTCAATAATGGCTATAAATGGCAGGCTTGCTTCACAGGTTATCTTTGCGCGAGTATTTGGCAATGACGGCTTTCTTTGGCGGCGGCTCTTTATCTATCCTCTTCCACTGCTTTTAGAGGGAAGTCTTCCTGGGGAAAGCGCTGAGTGATGGTCTCCGGCTGCACGGCGGAGAGGATCACATGGTCGCTATCGGTGATAATAATGGCGCGTGTTTTACGGCCATGGGTAGCGTCCACTAACTTGCCGTTTTCCCGAGCTCCATTTTTAAAACGTTTCATCGGTGATGAAACCGGCGTCAGAATAGCCACCACCCGCGAAGCTACGACTACATTGCCGAAACCGATGTTTATAAGTTTCATTGACTTATACCAAGTTGCCATCAGATGGTTAACTGTCAGGTGGTAACACCTGACAGCACTTTAAGCACTTTATAACTATATTTATGGTTTACAGTAAGTTGTGGTGGCGTCAGGAGTTACCTCCTGACGCAAATCTTTCATGTTTGATGGAAACTTGGTATTAGAGGTTTCCCTAAAACATCCCCGGCAGGCCCAAATTGCCCGTCACACTGCCCATAGCGTCGTCCATCATCTGTTTGGCGTCATCCTGGGCTTTTCCCACCGCCGCTACAATCATATCTTGCAGCATCTCCAAGTCTTCGACAGCTTCCGGGGCTATCTTCACCTCCAGGAGCTTCAACTGTCCATTCACTACTGCGGTGACCACTCCCCCTCCAGCGGAAGCCTCGACGGTTTTCTGCCCCACTTCCTCTTGAATTTTTGCTATCTTGTCTTGAAGTTGCTTGGCCTTCTTCATCATACCAGCTATGTTCTTCATCTTTCCTCCCTGATAGCGCTGCCAGCAGAGGCCGCCCACCGGACTAGCACAGCGTTTCGTAAGTTTTTAGGTTTATCCTGCATTATCTTGTCATTCCTGCCCCCGCTTTCGCGGGGATAAACTCCAGCAGTAATCCATAGGGTTTTTTATCAGTCTGGATTCCTGGTCAAGCCAGGAATGACAAACTTTATAAACCCAGTTATTTACAAAATGGTGTATTAGCAGCGCCATTATGTTCTCAGACTAAGTTGCATTCAAAGTATAAACTCATTATCTTTGATCTTTCGGCTTGTCCTCAAGCCGAAAGTGTCAAGGGTAGCGCGCCCCCTTTAGTAGTTTCGGCCTGAGACAGGCCGAAACATCTAAATGATATCTATATGTTTGATGTCAACTTGGTATCAGACAGCAATAACCGCCGGTAACCCGAATAATTCGGGATTTATAACACGCTCGGAGCTGGTCGCTTCCATAGCGGGAGTTTTCGGTGATTTGTATGAGCCATTTTGTTTTTGACCGTTATTTTGTAAGCAGCTATATTCAAATAACATCATCACTGTTTGCCTTGTATTTATGAATAATCCGGGTAAGACGGGCTTAAATTAACAGGCCGCGAGGGAGCAAGCAAATGATTTTTGCCGCCGGAAGAAGGATAGTAACATCAATCGCACTTGGCGCTCCTTCAGGCTCCCTTTTTCAGCAAAACATTTGCCAACCAATGCACCTAAAAAAAGTGTAAATTTGGTCTTGACAATCCAGTCCACCTCAGATGCTCTCAATACGGCTTGCCGCGCTTTTTGGGCAGCTGCCGGGCTCTTCTTGACGGCGCACACCCGACCCAAAATTAAGCCTTTTTCTCCCTTAACCGCCACCTCCCAGTCACCGGTTCGCCCCAACTGTAGGCAACGCAAATTCAACAAGCAGGGGAATTTCTGCCCGTCCCTGTCAAAGAGCGGCAGGGCAGCTAAATTAATCCGGATTAAAACATAACCTCCAGCCGTCCGTCACATGCTCTACTCCCCCAGCATGAGCATATCCCCGATCGGCCATCAATACGTCCCCGGATTGTACCTGAAAATTCTTCAATGACTCGCCTACCTTTGGTCTGGTGACTTTCACCTTGTCACAGTGTAACGTCAACAAATTAATCGAATAATGCAGCCGCCAGTCCGACCCCGTGCTGCCGGGCTCACTTACCATGCTTCCATCCACCAAATGAATCATCAAAGTTCGCAATAACGGCTCCGGCCCGGCAAAATTCCGATTTCGCTCCAATGCCCCTAATTCTTTAGCCTTTTCCTGCCACCTTCAGGCATAAAAGTTAATAGTGTTTGCCACTCCTCTCCTCCTGCCGCTATCCCCTTTATAATATCCATATCGTTACCTCCTTATAGTAACGATATTAGCAAATATCAAAAAAATGTCAACTGCTAAGTTAACGCTTATGCCCCTAGCCCCCATAAGCGCTAAGTTGTTTAATTGACATTTAATTCATGATTATATATGCTTTAAGCGGAAGTTTGATTTAGCGGGTTAGTAACTCCCTGTAAATTAAGTGATTAAATTTTTACAAAACCATATTTATTGCCTACAATGTCTTGCCA
>QIEW01000237.1 GCA_003230535.1 bacterium | reverse complement strand
GGCCGGTATGGGTCGAGTTCGATTGGCAATTCCCCAAACTCCATCCGGCGGCGGCCACCACATGGGTACCACCCGTATGGACCTGGACCCCAAGAAGGGCGTTGTCGATCAACATTGTCTGGTTCACGGCATTTCTAATCTATATATCGCTGGAAGCTCTGTTTTTCCCGCCGGGGGCGCTTCAAATCCTCACTTAACTCTTCTTGCTCTAGCTCTTCGGCTGGCCGACCATATAAAGAAGGTTATTAAGTGAATATGGAAGCCGAAAAAATACTACAATCTTTAGAGGACGACGTCGAATTAGTTCCCATAAAAATTAAAGATTGGTGGCTGAACTATTTACATTTACACCGCCAATACTATTTGGATACTCTGTCATTTCTGAACAGTAATGATAAGGGGGGGGGAATCCTTGAGGTGGGCAGTGTGCCCGGTCATTTTACAGTTTTATTAAAGAGCCTCGGTTATAATGTGCGAGGAGTTGATATTGACCCAACCCGCGTTAAACAAATTTGGGGAAAATACAATATACCGGTAGATAAGGTGGACATTGAAAAGGAAGCTTTGCCATTTCCCTCAGATATGTTCGATATAGTTTTATTTTCAGAGATACTGGAGCATCTGCGTCTAAATCCTTTACATGCTCTTAGGGAAGTATACCGGGTATTGAAACCAACCGGTCACATAATTCTTAGCACTCCCAATATAACCCCGATGCACCGCCTATATTTTCTTTTTGGGAAAAGTTATCAAGGCAACCCCGTCGAGGAATTCGAAAAGCTTGAATGGTTGGGGCACATGGGGCATATACGACTATATTCTTTTGAAGAAGTAAAAGAATTTCTGCAGGATAATTTCTAATACATACAAGGGTAAGATACCGGGAGGGAAAAAGACAAAATTGGTAATGTTAATGTTTCCTAAGAAAGAGCGCTTCCGTTCTTATCTTTATATCGCGGCTAAGAAAGAGTGAGCTGCGCTCAGAGAACTTAGCGCACCGCCGGTGCGGACTTTTTAGGTTAGGTGGTGGCAGGTTCAGGAAACCTGCCGCTCATTCAAATGGCTATTGATTTCAGTCCGAAAGTAAGTATAGGGTAGTGTGGAGCCACTGCCCCACACTACCCTATAAATTTCCAGAAAGAAGGGGGCCACAATGAACAAGAAACAGTTTATTTCAACAGAGCGCCGCTGCCCTTTAACGCTTTCGGCTTGAGACAAGCCGAAAGATCGGAGACATGACATTAGGTATGATAGTCGGCATTAATACGGACATACTCCGCTGAAAAATCACAAGTCCAGACCCTCTCTTCCGCTTCTCCGAGACCGAGATCAAGGGTGATAGCTATTCGAGGTTCGCAGAGCTTAGCCTCGGCAGCCGCCAAAACCTCTGCTCCTAAACTTACCCCTCCGGAAACTATTTTTATGTCGCCAATGTAACAGTCCAACTTGTCCGGAACCAACATTACATCCGCATAGCCGACCGCTGCCAGAATGCGTCCCCAATTTAGCTGTCCCCCAGAGAGGGAGGTCTTTACCAGGCTGGATTTGGCAACTGAGAAGGCCGCCTTACGGGCATCTTCAGAGGCGCTGGCTCTTTTTACCAGGACCTCTATAAGCTTAGTGGCTCCTTCCCCGTCCTCAACGATCTTTTTAGCCAGCTCCTGGGTGACATAATTCAGAGCCTCTAAGAAAGCCGCCCATTCCGGGGAGCACGGTTGAAAAGATTTGGCAATAGAATCCCCGGCGCTTGAAGTTTGTTTTTCACCTGCTGGGGAAAGTAGGGCTACCATGTCATTAGTGCTGGTATCACCGTCCACCGTAATCCGGTTGAAGGAAGTCTCCACGCTCTGTTTAAGGGCCAGTTGCAAGGCGGGATTTTCCACTTGGGCGTCGGTAGCTAAAAAAGCTAACATGGTGGCCATTTGTGGACAGATCATACCGGCGCCTTTGGCCATACCGGCCACCGTAATCCACTTTTCGCTTCCAGGGGGGCAACCTTCTACTTTTACTCTTACCGCTATTTCTTTAGGTCGGGTATCGGTGGTCATAATAGCCAGGGCCGCCGCATGTCCCCCCTCGGCGTTAAGCTCCCGGGCAGCCGAGTTTATCCCTTGGATGAGCGGCTCTAGGGGGGGGAGTTCACCAATAACCCCGGTGGAGGCTACCCACACCAACTCCGGCGGGATACCTAATGCTTCCGCAGTGAGCGCCGCCATTGTTTTAGCCAACTCCATGCCGGGTTCACCGGTGCAGGCGTTAGCATAACCGGAGTTTATGACGATAGCTTGGCAGTTAGGAGAGTTTTTCAACCGCTCCCGGCAGAGCACTATCGGCGCCGCTTTAACCTGGTTGGTAGTAAAGACGGCGGCTATGCGGGCGGGTTCACGGGAGAAAATTAACGCCAGATCCTTTTCCCCCGGCTTAAGCCCGCAGGCTACACCCGAGGCTTGGATGCCTGGAACTGATGTAATTCCACCATTTTGTATCAGCTCAAGTTTAACTGACATAACTCTATAAATAAAAAACCAGGCAGAACCTGGAGCCATTAAGTTATTAGTGGTAGTTAATCTTAATGCTTACAGTGAATTAGCAATAATAGCTTTATATAATTTCCTATAGTATAAAAAAGGGAAGAGAGCCGACTTCAAGTTGTCAAACCCCTCTTCCCTTCGGATATTATATGTTTTTTGAAACGGTTGGCTCTTAGCGTTTGGAGTATTGGAACCGCGCCCTCGCTCCGCGCTGTCCATATTTTTTACGCTCCTTGCTTCTAGAATCCCGAGTGAGCAAACCTTCCCTGCGAAGTTTTATACGAACATCCTCTCCCAGACCTATCAGAGCCCTAGAAATTCCATGCCTTATAGCTCCCGCCTGACCTGTAATTCCTCCTCCGCCTACGTTAACTTTTACATCATATTTATCCATCACGTCAAATAAACGTAAAGGATAGAGAAACAGCGACTGTACCACCTCTTGCGGGCAATAATCTTTTAATATCCTGCCATTCACCTTAAACTTCCCCGAGCCTGGTTTTAGCCAGACCCGCGCGACAGCGGTTTTCCTTCTCCCTGTCCCATATAATCTGTCTTCCGTTATCTCCATGCCCCTCACACCTCCAGCGGTATTGGTTTTTGCGCCTGATGAGGATGCTCAGCCGCGGCATAGACCCTCAGTTTCCCTAATGTCTGCCGACCCAGCGCACCTTTGGGAAGCATCCCTCGCACGGCCTTTTGTAAGACCTGTTCCGGCTTATGTTGCATAAGATAGCCTAACGATACAGACTTCAATGATCCCGGTCTTCCGGAATGGCGGTAATAAAACTTTTGCGCCCGTTTGTTGCCGGTAATCCTCATCCGTTTGGCATTTACTACTATAACACAGTCGCCGGTATCTATGTGGGGAGCAAAGGTCGGCTTATGCTTGCCCCTTAAGATATGCGCTACCTTGGCGGCAAGCCGCCCTAAAGTCTCCCCGTCCGCATCTACTAAATAATAAACACGATTTATTTCACCCGCTTTGGGTGAGTAAGTCTTCATATTAACAAACTCCTAATTATAACCCCATTATTCTACGAAAATAAAAACATAAACCCGCAAATCAAACTTAAAACAACCTAGCTGTAGATTCCTCTAACAATATATAAAGATAAAAGCTATTTGTCAATAATAAAAATACTTTTTCGGGGGCTATTTAGCTGGAAATCATTATTTGTGTTTATAACCCTGATTATTCACAAATCTACGGCAACCATTGATGATGTTACTTGAATACAGCTGCTTACAAAATAATGGTCAAAAAACAAAATTTTTATACTAATCACCGAAAACTCCCGCTATGGAAGCGACCAGCTCCGAGCGTGTTTATGATCCCGAATTATTCGGATAATTAGAACTTTCCAACAACTGAGTCAGGTGTTCAGCTACGGATTGGGCTAGGGCTGAAAGATCATAACCTCCTTCCAGGATCGATACTATCCGACCACCACAGCTTTGTTGGGCGGCCCGGCAGACTAACCGGGTGAGTTT
>QIEW01000149.1 GCA_003230535.1 bacterium | reverse complement strand
GGGATAATCTCATCCCCTTATTATAGCATCCCCTCTTCTGAACCTATCTATCTGATTTATATGCCCCCAAAAATGGGATTTCCTATACTATGGACATAAAAAAGGAAATTCCTATACGATCAAGTTAGCTACCAGAATGTTATCCCGCCGTTACCTGCCAGATAAAAACCCGCGGCGTCTCATTAGCCTTATATCCGGCATAGCATTCTACCTGGATTAATTCAAATTTATTGGCCATATGGTTTACAATGTATTGCTTTACCAACGTCAGTGCAAAGACATCCATTCTGGTTCCATGTTATAAATCATAATCACATTCAACATACCCAAAGAAAAGAAAAACATTCATTATTTCACAGCGGCTAAAATTATGTCAGCCGCTATTGCCACAATCGATAGAAAAAATATCAAGGCGTAATTCATATCTTCAAGGGAAACCTTGATGGATGAGAGCAGATACAGGAGAACTTTTCTGTCTTCATCAGAGAGTGGGGTCTTGCTCTCAACCTTTTCGATTAGAGCATAGTCACTGATAGCTTTTTTGCGCTTTTTAGTGATCTCGAAACGATAAAAGAAAAAGAAAATATACCCCACAATACCAAAATACCAAACAGGTCTTACCCGATTAGGTTCCATACGCTGTAGTATAATGATTGCCCTAAAAGCAATAGCTGAAAAAAGACCAATCAGGAAAAACCCATACGTTACATATTTGGGGACAATGTGAGGTTTTTGTGTTTTCATTTTTATTGATAGCTACTCTCAATCAGGAATGTATTTACGTGTGGGTACCGGTGTCGTGTCAAGCATAAGATGTCATTCCGGACTTGAAATCCGGAATCCAGGGAACACCCCCCTCACCTGGGGTCATCTCCCCCGCTGGGGAGAAGGTTAAGATGAGGGGGGTAGAAACAACCGACGATTAGAGTTGACCCAGACACTACCGGGTTTAACCCGCTTTTCCTTAAACCTTAAGACTGTCCCTGGCTTACTACAGGGGTAACTTAATTGCACCGGCCCTGAGGATACGAGGCGGGCGCTCGGTTACATCCAAAACGGTTGAGACCTGAGAGCCGGGCGCCGGCCCGGCATCCAATATAGCGTCCAGCTTCTCAGCAAAATATTTATATACCTGACTCGCCGATAAGGAGCCGGGCTGCCCCGCTAAATTAGCGGAAGAGGCGGTAATCGGTAGTCCGCTGAGTTGGCATAGTCGCCTGGCAATCTTACTCGCCGGCAACCGCAACCCAATTTTGCCTTCCGCCGTCACTTGTGAGTGTAACAGCCCTTCCCCTGAATGAAACACTAATGTCAGCGGTCCCGGCCAGAAACGCCCCATGAGCTTTTGGGCCGCCTCAGGCGCCTCGGTTACCAGCTCCCCCACTTGCTCCCGCCTGCCAATGAGAAGCGGCAGCGGTTTGCCTAAAGGTCGCTGTTTAAGCTCATATAACTTCATCAGGGCTTGCTGATTATAAGGGTCAACCCCTAGGGCATAGATAGTGTCGGTCGGAAAAGCTACTATCCCGCCCCGGAGAATAATTTCAGCCGCCTGGGAAATGGCCGCCTCATCATATTGTTGCGGATCTACTTTGAGGTAGAGCATCTTTACCGTAATAGTTTGCTTTATTCAGGGTACGAGAAAGCTTAAAGCTTTATGCCGCACGGAAAGTGTGGCCGGCAGCTTCTGAAGGAACTCACCGTCTGCAAACAGAGAAGGTTGATTTTCAGCTTGCAACTTAATTGCTCGCGTCCGAAAATAATGGACCGCCGGATGATTAAGATGCCGCCCTACCAAAAGCAGCGGGAGGGTGCGCGCTATCCGCCAAGGCGCCAGCTTATCCACAATACACACATCCAACAGACCGTCATTACCTTGCGCCAGCGGTGCAATAGGAAGTCCCCCGCCAAACATGGTCGTATTAGCTGCCGCCACCAGCGCCGCCTCGCCCTCCCAAACCCCCTCATCATATTCCAATCTTATCCACAGAGGTTTATATCGAGGCAACACTTTAAGCGTAGCTGCAATATACGCTCCCCATCCCAGACGCGCATACCGTTCCTGCTTACATATCTCAGCCACAGTAGCCGTCAAGCCAACCCCTGCCACCGTGAGATAGCATTGGTTATTATCCGCCTCGACCACATCTAATTCCCGCAGACATCCTTCTGCCAGCGCCCGACAAGCCTTTTCCAACTCCCTGGGAATTCCCAAATAACGCGCCAGGTCGTTTCCTCGACCGCAAGGTATAAGACCTATAGAAAATCGGCCATGCTTATTATCAGCCGACCCATCTTGTGCTTGTTTCCTGTAGCAATGGCTGCGGCACAAGCCTGTAGCCACTTCCTGTAAGGTACCGTCCCCGCCGCAGACCACCAGCTTCCGGCAACCCTGTTCCAATGCCGCTTGAGCTAATGCGCCGGCTTCTCCTTTACGCCTGGTTTCGGTGTAATGGAACTTTAACCCTAAGGATCGGAGGATTGAAGGAAGCTTTAGGGAAACAGCTCCCCCTCGTCCCCCACCGGCTGCCGGATTTGCGATAACCCACATTAATTCCAATCGGTAAGTTATACCAAGTAGCCATCAAACATCATAGATATCATATAGATGTTTCGGCCTGTCTCAGGCCGAAACCCAACAGGGCGTTGCTACTCTTAGGGACTTAGAAATATCAATTATACCGTTTGTAGTCATTGCGAGCGACCGGAGGGAGCGAAGCAATCCCAAAGTTCGTGCCCGTGATGAGATTGCTTCGGCTACGCCTCGCAATGACAAAAAAATGCAAAACCTGAAACTGTATGTGGTATTTTAATATCTTATAAATCCCTTAGCGCTTTCGGCTTGAGACAAGCCGATCAAAAGTGGCTAGTGGCAAACCAAATCAGAAAACATCCGCCGAGAAAATATAGAGCTCGACATCTTTATCTTGCCAAGCGTTAGGGGGCAGACCCGCTTTTCGGCAAGTGTGCTCTAAGAAGGCGATCCGATCCCAGCCATACTCTACCGGCACCTGGGGAAGGAGCAGCCCGGAGTAATATCCTTTGCGGATAGATAATCCATGTTTTCCAACTTCTATTTTAGATGTATCAGAAATTTTCTGTAATGGAGTAAGAACCGATATCTCGATCTCCAACTCAGGCAGCTCTGCGGCTTCCACGGAAGGGAAACGGGGGTCGGAGAAGGCCGCCGCCTTCGCCATGTCTTCTATGGTCTTATAAAGCGGTTTGAGAGCCCGAACATAACCAATGCAGCCCCTGAGCTGCCCTCTCTTCTTTATGGTGACAAATGCCCCGCGAAGTTCCCTTAAGGTCTCTGACGTTATTTCAGGTAAAGAATATCTTTTTTTAAGGGTTTTGTTTTCAATCACCAGCTTGGCAATCTTATGGAGCGTCTCCTTTTCCTGTTCGGTTAATCCCAAATTTACGCCTATATTTTCCTTATCCGCTTTACTCCGGGCATTTTGGGCAGTATAAAGCGCCGCCGACATATAGCCTACTATTGTTCCGTGTTTATCCC
>QIEW01000030.1 GCA_003230535.1 bacterium | reverse complement strand
CGAAAGCGGGAATCCATAGGTTTTAACCGGTCTGGATTCCTGGTCAAGCCAGGAATGACAAAGATCATATGTCCTTAAGTGAACTGCATTGTCGTTAAAGGGAGTTTATTCGGTAGATGAGGGCATAATTTTTACCGTCATGGAATATATTGCTCATCTGCCCGTTTTCCAGTTCCTGAAGATTTTTCTTGTAATCCTCCATTAATTCATCAGGCAGAGCGAATAAAACTTTGGCTTCGGTGGGATAACTTTTTGAAATACGGGAGAGTTCCTTATAAGGCATCTTTTCTCTAAGCTGTTCCCAAATTTGTTTGACCCTCTGTCGGGCGGGGCTCGATACCAATAATACCTGGATCTTGTAGCTCAGCAAATTTTCTGTTAACGTTAGTTTGACCCGGGCATCGGGATGCTGAGGATTAGCTTCCAACGTCTTACGAAAATGCTGTTCGGCTCTTCTGAGGTCATCTCTGTCCCGATACTCCTGCCATTTATCCAGGTAGGCGGCTCCTAAAAGGTAGGAAATAGATCCGGGGGTCCCCTCAGTTACCCGTTGGTATTCGGAAATAGCTTCCTGATAACGGTTTTGTCTGTGGTACATATCCGCCAGGGAATATCGGGCATCCCTAAAATCAGGCTGACACTCGAGCGCTTTCCGAATTGAGGATATAGCCTTTTCTTCATCATCCTGGGATTTGTAGGCTAACCCTAAGTGGTAGTAAGCTCCGGCATGCTTGGGTTTTAATATTATTGCTTGTCTGTAGGACTGGACAGCTTCCGCCAGTTTCCCTTGACCCATATAGGCTAAACCCAGATTATAGGAAGCCTCCGCATCCATGGGGTCTAGGCGCAGAACTGCCTGATAGAGGGTCACCGGATCTACTTCCGTACTTTTAGTTGGTCTCCCCAATTCCCTTTCCAGTTCCGAATTTAAGGCCAGCCGGAGTTCGCGGTCGGCTTTTTTCTTCAGCCCCTTAGTCCGGTAAGCTTTCGAGAGTAAATAACGAGCAGCCGGTAAATCTGATTGTAGACCCAAAGCTTTATTTAGGCTTAAGATTGCCTTATCAGGGTCGTTTTGGGCAAGATAGACCTTACCCAACAGCAAATAAGCTTCCTGATAGTCAGGTCTTTTCCGAACCAGAAGCGTAAGGGTAGAAAGGGCTTGGTCGTATTTTTTTTGAATGAAATAGGCTGTTGCCTGCTGAAAACATGCTTCCCTATATTCAGGGCTGCCTTGTTTTACCCGTGAGAATTCCTTTACAGCCTCGGCGGTTTTTCCATTTTGAAGCAAGACGGAGCCCAGCTTGAAATGAACTTTGTTATCATCAGGAGCAAGCTTTATAGCCGATTTAAACAGAGAGGCGGCCTCTTCCGGTTTCCCTTCGGTCATGGCTATCTCCCCTAATTCATAATAGACTTTTGGATTGCCTGATTTATCATCAACGGCTCTTTGGAGAAAGGTTCTGGCCATACCTAACTCACTCCTTTGCTTATGGATAAGCCCCATTTCATAGCAGGCCCCCTGATGGTTTGCTTGAATGGCCACCGTTTCAGAAAACATTTTCTGTGCCTTATCTTGTTCATTTTGATCTTTAAGAAGTAATCCTAATTGGTAATACCCGACAGCCTTAAACTTGGAAGAAGTATCGACTGCCTTCTTAAGAGCGGTTTTAGCTTTATCTAACTGATTCTCTTTTTTGTAGAGCAGTCCCAAATTATAATGAGCTTCGCTTAATGCCGCTTCTTTTTTTAAGTCGATTGATTTATCCACTGAAATTTCGTAGGCTTCAATAGCGGGAGAAGTTAACCCTTTTTCACGATAGACCTTAGCTAAACCCAGATAACCTTCCGGGAAGTTAGCATTAAGTCTGATGGACTGTTGGAACATGGTTTGCGCCTTATCCCATTCCTGATGCTTATAATAGATCTCCCCCAGATGGAGGTACGCCTGGATATAATCAGGCCGCAGGCTGATTACTTTATTGAAACTGGAGATGGCCTCAGACCACCTCTCCAGGCCCACATAAGCCAAACCCTGCCTAAAATAAGCTAAGCTGTCTTGGGGGTTCCGCTCAATCCTCTGCTGATAACCCGCTATTTCATCCTCCAAAACGGAAGGGGATTTTTTCCCCCCCGGCTCTAGGTTCAGCTCAGCAATAATCCTTTCTTCGGAAGGTGAACGGCTATATTCGTCTCTGCCTGAGGTATGGGTTTGCCCCTTTGGGGGAACAATACGGCTCGAAGATCGGGAGCGATTAAAGGTGTCGAGGTTAAACAAGGCCCCCTGATAACTCTTATACAGGGCTGATCTTTCCTGAGTGGGATTGAGAAAGTAAGGGTCGTGCCGGCTTTGAGGTACAATCGGCTCTTCAACTTTCGGCGCTGGTCTTCCCCTGATGAAGGTAGCTACAAACCTTTCTTTCCGACCTTGGTTCGGGTGACATTGGACACAGAATTTAGAAATATTTACACCTCCATCTGTCGGCCAGCGGAGATACTTGTAATTTTTATTAGTTGGATGCCAGTCATGGCACCCCATACAAGTAAGGTTCTCCTCTTCACCTCTGAAACCCTTGGCGATAGCGGGCAATATTACTTTCGCAGGATTGGGAGTGATCCCTACGGGGTGAGCCATATGCAGCGCAGTATGGCAACTGGTGCAGATGGCCTCTATCCGGTCGAAAGGTTTGTCGGTAAAAGGATTGGTACGCTTAGTTTTTTGCTCAATATAAGGTTGGAGAATACCCCGTTCTATATCAATGTGACACATACCGCAACGGGTATGCTTCTGCCCGCTCCTCTGATTATAAGTAAACAGAGTTTTCATCATTGAGTTGGGTCGAACGGAAGGGGGCCCTTGGCTTAGTTCAAGCTCCACCGGCTCAACAATATAATCTTTGGGAATACTACAGGCAGCTATCAGACCCAGGAATAAGCACCATATTACCAGAGATTGCCTCATGCCACATCTTCCCTCGCTACATGTAAACTAAATATAATTTACGGAGGTGATGTATTCCATGACATCAAATATACTCAGGGTAGGGTTCATGGTCAATCACCTTTTATTTTTAGGGGTATTCCCACCTCTAGCTTATAAACCTGATTGGCGGCTTGAGCCAATTTCTGGTTTGCCCAACCAGCCATATCTCTAAAGAAGCGCGCCAATGCGGTAGCCGGCACTATTCC
>QIEW01000027.1 GCA_003230535.1 bacterium | reverse complement strand
GCTTAAATACGGTCTGTAGTTTATTTGTAAGAATTTCAAACAAAGGAATTACTCCCTCTTATAAGATCGAAAAAACCGAAATTAATTTTAGTCAAAAGAGGGCCCTATGTCAAGGTCAAACAACAAAGGCAAGTATTTATCCTGCTCCAATATTGTATTCCATAGGTTATGCTTATCCAGGCGGCTAAGCTACCAACCTTTAATAATAAATCCTGAAAATTCCCCCTGATATTCCTCCCAACTTATATCTACTTTATTTACCCGCGCGTAAGGCGGCCCCTCACGGCACCAGGCTATTATCTGATCTACAGCCTCCTCCCGCCCCTCAAATACAGCCTCCACCCGCCCGTCAGGACAGTTTCCGACCCAACCGTAAACTCCCAGAGACTGGGCTCTCTCACGAGTATAGGCTCGGAAAAATACCCCTTGGACCCGACCGGAAATAAACACATGCGCTCGTTTTTGGGGCATTTACCACCAACCCGAATAATTCGGGATCATAAACACGCTCCCGCCGGTCGCTTCCATAGGAATAGTTTTCGGTAATTTGTATGAAGATTTTGTTTTTTGGCCGTTATTCTATAAGTAGCTGTATACAAATAACATCATTAATGTTTACCGCGGATTTACGAATAAGCCGGAACCAACCCCCCAACCTTAAAAATATAGCCGTCTAATTTACAGGCTGTTATCTTTTAGAGGCTTCCATAAATCAGACAGCTAATCTTCTAACTAACTATGCCTGTCCTACATAAACTAAAACCCTAAATCTTCTTGAGCCAACCCCTTTATTCTTCCTACCGGAACAGTAAACAGGATACCCGCGCCCGGTTCATCAAAGTTTATTACAACATCCAGTAATTCAAGTACCTGATCAAGTTGGACTTCAGTTTTTATTACGGTAAAAATAGTTTTGTTATAGGGAGCGACGCGCAGGTTGGACATCATTTTTCTTAAGCTGGCAAAAATGGGCACATCAAAAGCTAATGTTCTTCCCATTCCGATACTATCAATTATAGTAGCCCCTCTAATTCCAGCTTCTACAAAAGTAGTCAGAACATCATCTAAATATTCTTCTTTGTTTAATACGATCACTAATAGATACATAACAAATCCTGATCCTTTACCGCTCACGCTTACGAATTAAATCTAATACTTGCTCATTACCATCAATCGAAAGTAATGATCGGCGGAACTCAGCATTATTAAGAAGCCTGGCGATCTTCGCCAACAACTTTAACATTTTGGTGGATTCATTCCTCGGAGCAGCTATCAGGAAAATGAGATGTACCGGTTTATTATCCAGCGCGCCATAGTTAATCCCGCCGGTAGATCTGCCAAAGGCAACCACCATCTCCGCGATTGCATCAGTGCGGCTGTGCGGCAGGGCAATTCCGTCCCCAATGCCGGTGGTCTCCAACTCTTCCCGTTCCATTATAGCCTCCAGAAAAGCCTTTTTATCTTTAATGCTATTTTGCATCCCCGGGAGATTAACCAGCTCTATTATAGCTGATTTTTTATCGGTAGCCGACAAAGAAAGACGTATTCGCTCAGGAGCTAACAACTCCGGAATGTTAATTTCCATCAGGTTTTGACCCCCCAGAAGTTTACAATTGCGCCGCCGCGATTATCCAAAGTTTAAACTGCGACCATTCCAGCCTCCGGTATGTTGAATATAAATCAAACTGGCGGCGACTTTACCGTTATTCCCCGCTATGAGTGAAAGCTCACTACCGTATCAATAACACCATACTAAGCTCTTGTGTTAGATTTTTCCTTCCCTGGATAATGTGCTGTAAAATTTATAGTATAGGAAATCCCATTTTATCGGCTTATTAAAACAATTTCTGTGGTGTCAGATTCAGGAAACCCGACACATTCTAAAACCGCAGTCAGGTCTGAGGACCTGACTGCACAAAAAGGACCTGACTGCACAAATCACAGAAAGCCCGCACCGGAGGTGCGCTAAGTTCATTTAGTAAAATTTCATTTTCACTTTACCACGTTCGAGATGGAATTGCAATTTATCAATATCTTATAATTAACCATATTTTATACCAATGTTAAATATGCTTATATTTTCATGGCTTTCCGAACCTGCCGCATCGTTTTTTTTGCTTCGCTACGGGCATATTCAGCTCCCAAAGCCAGCGCTTCCCTGATCTTTTCCCGGTTAGCCAGTAACTCCCGCCGCTTCCGGTAATGGGGGGTCAGGACTTGGACTAAATGCTCAGCCAATATCCGTTTGCAATCCGTACAACCGATTTTGGCGGTTACACACTCATTATGCAGTTGCGGTAAAAATTCCCTGGGACTGACCAGCTTATGATAAAAGTAGACGGGACAAGTATCAGGGTGGCCAGGATCTGTCCGGCGTATCCGGGTTGGATCAGTAAACATACGTCTTACTTTCTCAGTGATTACCTCGGGGGGGTCGGCAAGATAGATACAATTATTGTAGCTCTTACTCATCTTTCTGCCGTCCAGCCCGGGCAGCTTGGCGGTTTCAGTAAGCAGGACCTGGGGTTCCGGGAAAACATTACCGTAAATAAAATGGAATTTCCGGGCTACTTCCCTGGCAAACTCTATATGGGGGGCCTGATCTATGCCAACCGGAACGAAGTTCGCCTTGTATATCAGCACATCGGCCGTCTGGAGCAGGGGATAGTTTAGAAACCCCAGAGTAGAAAGATCCTTGGATGAAAGGGCTTCCCGCTGCTCTTTATAGGATGGTACCCGCTCCAGCCATGAGATAGGTGTCATCATAGCCAGCAGCAGGTTCAGTTCGGCGTGCTCAGGAACTGATGATTGGACAAATATAGTGTTCTTCTCCAGGTCGATCCCGGCGGCTATCCAATCAACCACCATTTCCAGGGTGTTCTCTTTGATGTTTGAGGTATCGGCATACTCGGTGGTTAGAGCATGCCAATCAGCCACAAAATAGAAGCACTCATAATCGTCCTGAAGACGCTTCCAATTCTGCAACGCTCCATACAGATGACCCAGGTGCAGCTTACCAGAGGGACGCATTCCACTTACTATTCGTTTACGCATAAAAGATGAGGGCTCCTACAGTTTAACCCGAATAATTCGGGATCATAAACACGCTCCCGCTGGTCTTCCATAGCGGGAGTTTTCGGTGATTTGCATGAGCCATTTTGTTTTTTGACCGTTATTTTGTAAGCAACTGTATTCAAGTAACATTATCAATGTTTGCCGTGGATTTATGAATAATCCGGGTTAACGGATTGGGAGTTAAGCTCCCAATAACAAATGAACTAGCAGCTCAATAATAGGGAAAATTAAAATTTCAGTAATTCCGGAAAAGATTAATACCAGTAACACGATGAAGCCATACGGTTCTAATCTGGCATATGTCATAGCCTGGGGCTTAGGCAGCAAGCCCATCAAGATTTTGCTTCCATCCAAGGGGGGAACAGGAATAAGATTGAAGATGGCCAGCCCTACATTTATAGTAAC
>QIEW01000104.1 GCA_003230535.1 bacterium | reverse complement strand
CAGGCAGACATTTTCATAATCCGCCGATACAAAATGCTGATTACTTCAAACGGAAGAGGGAAACGTACCGGGATAACCTGGGCAACATATCATCTTTTATTGAAATACTTTTGTAACTTGAGCGTATAGATACAAGGAATTTACTTTTCATCCCCTCTCCCCTGGGAGAGAGGAAGTAATGGGTGTCCGCGCCTAAGGTGCGCTAAGTTCAAAACCTGTTGCTAGGGTGAGAGAAATTATGTTTCGACGATTAAGATATCCGGCAAAGATGGGGCAAGTTATGAAAAAGATAGTTGTTTTTCTATTGCTTTGGCTGTGTTTTGGCACAGGATGTGCCGTTACTGTAACAGATTTAAAGGAAACTGATAAGGACAAGGGTAGAGACAAGGGCAATGTCCAGGTTAAGGTCAAGGAGAAAAAGTCCCCGATTGCCGCAATTAAAGAGAAAGAACCTCAGGTTCGCAGTAAAGTAATAGATATACCGAAGGAAACTGACAAATCATCATCAGTCAAACCGCTGATTATTGCCCTAAGAGACAAAGATCCTTTTGTGCGCAAGAGTGTCACTGAGAAGTTGGGAAGAATTGGCGACCCGCAAACGGTAGAACCTCTGATCACTCTCCTTGGCGATGAAGACACTTTTGTGCGGGAAACCGCCGCCGATGCACTGACTAAGATCGGTGAACCGGCCGTTAAACCCCTCATTTCGTCCCTTAAGGATAAAAACCCGGAAGCCCGGAGAGCCGCCGCCGATGCGTTGGGAAAAATTGGCGACAACAGGGCGGTCAAACCGCTCATCTCATCCCTTACTGATACCGACATCTGGGTCAGTAAATCGGCCGCCGCCGCCCTGGGAAAAATCGGTGATCCGCAAGCGATAGGTTCACTGATTGCTATTATTAGAGGGGAAGCTTCTCTGTTCCGTAAAGCCGCGGCGGATGCGCTCGGCAGGATAAATAACCCCCGAGCTACAGAGCAACTTATATCTGTTTTAGGGGAAAACTCCTCTTGGGTCCGTAAATCGGCGGCAACAGCCCTGGGAAATATTGGAGAACCAGCAGTTGAGCCGCTCATGGCCGCTTTAGGCGAAAAATCATCGCGAGTGCGCCAGGCTGCGGCCGATGCGTTAGGGAAGGTTGGTTCGCCAGCGGTAAAACCACTCCTTTCCGCTCTAAATCATGAAAATAAATATGTTCGCCAAGCCGCAACATTAGCGCTTGGGAGAACCGGCGACGCCCGGGCGATCGAGCCGCTAATTGCCGCCTTAAAAGATAAAGAGGTGTTTGTTCGCGGAACAGCAGCCATGGTATTGGGGGAAATCGGGAATAAACGAGCGGTTGAGCCGCTTATATCTACATTGGAGGATGAAAACCGTGATGTGCGTCAAACCGCAGCCTGGGCGCTGAAAACATTAGGCTATCACTCTTATGAAGAGGAAGTTCCCTGATAAGTGCAACTGGTTGCAGGAGGTAACTCCCGACGCCACCATAACCTACTGTAAGCCATTAATATAACTATAGCTATTAAGGCGCTGTCAGGCGTTACCACCTGACAGTTAACCATCTGAGCCGCAACTTGGTATTATACGGAGATTAAAAGAATATGCGGACGGCAGCCCAGGCTAACACACTGAAAATACTGGATTCCAGTTTGCACGGGAATGACAATAATGTGTGATTTCTGACTTTTTACGGGTTCATCTTCTTTAGCTCGTTCCAGAAGCTGACTCCTGCGCTTAGGGGCTCAAGGTTCAGAGCTTGAGCTATACTCTGCCCGATGTCGGCAAAGCTCCGGCGCAAGCCAAGATCCAACCCGCGGCACAAATCAGGGCTGTAGACCAGGAGGAAGGCGTGCTCTCGGGTGTGATCCGTGCCGGGGTGCGTCGGATCACACCCGTGGTCGCTAGTGAGGAAGAGGGCTTCCCCTGAACACAGGGCTTGCATAATCTCCGGCAAGCGGGCATCAAAAGCCTCCAGGGCCCGGGCATACCCCAACCCATCATTGCGGTGGCCGTAGATCATGTCGAAATCTACCAAATTGGCCAGGATCAGCCCTGGCTTGCGGACTCTTAAGCATTCCAGGACAGCCTCCACTCCCTCCTCGTTGCTTTCTGTGTGGATGATTTTATCTAAGCCCCGCTGCCCAAAAATATCACCAATCTTGCCGATCCCCACCACCTGCAAGCCAGCCTTCCGGGCCTTGTCCAAAAGCGTCTCGCCCGGTGGGGGAAGAGAAAAATCCCGGCGCCGGGGGGTGCGGCTGAAGCCTCCCGCCTTCCCAGTAAATGGCCGGGCAATCACTCGGAGGACATGATGCGGAGGTACGAGCATCTCCCGCGCTTTTTGGCACATGGCGTACAGCTCCTCCAGGCGGATCGCCTCCTTGTGCGCCGCCAATTGAAAGACGCTATCCGCTGAGGTATACAAAATCGGCCGGCCGGTACGCAGATGCTCGGCCCCCAAGCGCTTTATGATCTCCGTGCCCGAGGCCGGCACATTCCCCAGGACCCCCCGGCCAATAGCCCGACTGAATGGCTCCACTACCTCCGGCGGGAAGCCCCGGGGGTATGTGGGGAAGGGCGAGGTCTGCACAAGCCCGGCTATCTCCCAGTGGCCTATAATGGTGTCCTTGCCCACAGAAAGCTCAGCCAGCTTGGCGTAGCACCCGCGGGGCCGGGCTACCGGTTTTATACCCACAAAGCGCTCTAGGCGCCCGAGCCCCAGGGTTTCCATGTGCGGCAGGTGGAGCCCCCCCACCTCTTGATCTACATGGAGCAAGGTGTGGGTCCCCGCATCCCCGTAAGCTGACGCATCCGGCAGGGCCCCCAGACCCACGCTGTCCAGTACAATGATCACCGCCCGCCTGAGCACGGCTCCTCCTCTGGTAGCGTAAGTAAAGAGTGTGCCAAATCGCTGAAAAGGCCCAAATAGAAGACAAATGTCACTTTGAGCAAAGAGAAGATCCTAACGTTTATAGTGAGCTTGAGACTTCTCACTTTGTTTGGGGTAACAAATAAAGAAAATTGCCTCGCGAGACCTATCCCCGCAACAAGCTACGGGGTATTCCGGCATGTTTTCATAAAAGGGGCAGAACTCTCAAACAAAATTACTGATAGACCCGGAATAACTTAGGATCTCATGTTACGCAAACCTATAATCCTGCCCGTAAAAAAGGATTTTAACCGCAGAGAACGCAGAGGTCACAGAGAGTAGTACTTCTGCAA
>QIEW01000106.1 GCA_003230535.1 bacterium | reverse complement strand
TTAAGCACCCTTGCGGGCAGAGTAAACATTTTACCCGCCCCTCTTCCTCAGACTTATAATACTGCGCCTCTTTCATAGCCCTTCCTTCTAAGACCCGAATAATTCGGGATCATAAACGGGATTTATAACACGCTCGGAGTTGGTCGCTTCCATAGCGGGAGTTTTCGGTGATTTGTATGAGCCATTTTGTTTTTTGGCCGTTATTATATAAGCACCTGTATTCAAATAACATCATTAATGTTTACCGTGGATTTATGAATAATCCGGGTATAAGCTATTGCATGATTTAAACCCCCCTTTAATAAAGGGGGGTAGGGGGGGATTTAAATACACAGCGCAGGGCGATTTGTTGTTGTCAGTTTTCAGCTGAAGGTTCAGTGTGAGTTTTGACTTCCCTGTCCTGCTGGATTTCAGACAAGGGCTTAGGTGACGCTTTTTTACCACAGGCGAACACTTGAGTTAGCAGTAGAATGATCCATGCACAAATGGTCAGCGACCCTAATTTACGCCCTATCTTAAGCCAGCCTTCTTTATAAATTGCCAATTTTTATAGTCCTTACGGCATCCGGTCTTACCTGATGAATCAATAGCAATGATATCAGATACAAATGCTTTGGGCAACCGCTATCTTGCCTCTGTTGCCTTTAAATTATAAGCAATACAATGTGTTAGTTATATATAAAAGGAATAAGGATAGTTACCGGTATTACATTAAGAACTTAACGCACCTATCGGTGCGGACTTTTCAGGTGGCGGCAGGTTCAGGAAGGCGAGGGCTACTTTGGGGCAAGTCTTCTGGAATTCTCGAGGCTTGGGCGAGAGAAGAGATACCGACTAATTGGAACCAATGGCCCCAATACAAATGCCTTCTTTATGAGGAACGACGTAGATGCAGACATCTTCCGCGAGGTCACCGTTGAGCCATGCCTTTCCTCTGACTACGCAGTTTACCAACACCAAACGAAGTATCCCTTAATCAAAGATAGACCTGTAATCGAGACCTGAATCAGAAAACACACATTCTCGCCATTCCCGTGCAAACGGGAATCCAGTGTTTTCAGATAGTTAAAATCAGGATGGATTCCCCCTTTCGCGGGAATGACGACTTTTTACGAGACCATCAACCTTGCAATAAGTTATTATCCCACCGTTACCAAGTTATCTAAGGCATGAGGAACCAGTAAAATCTCCGACAGTCGGTGACCGATATAGTTCTCCGCCCATCCCAGCGCCTCATCCATGCCGGGAACCGCTACAAATCCCGCTTCACTTATTACCTCCGGGCAATCCGCACCGGCCACTATTATGGTGCAATATTCAAATACCTGAGCCATAATGTAGGCTCGCTGCTCTCCGGCTAGTGTTCCCAGAGAATTAAATTTATGCCGAATAGAGGACAATTTGGCGTTTTCCCGCAGCAGTTGAAAAAAACGCTGCTCGCCTACGCCATAACCCGGGCCTTCCTGGCAACGCCCGGGGATAATGATGACTCCTTTCGGGGCTACCGCTGATCTGGGGTTCCCCGCCAGGTAGCTGGCTGCCCGGGAAAGCTGGTAAAGATTGCTATCCTTAGGGTAACCCACACCGGCTACGACCACCTCATAAGAATGGTCGATTGTTATAGTATACCACTCCTTAGCCTTAACTACCAGCGTATCATGCACAGTTTCCGGTTCCCCGGCGGCTACCGCGGCTACTTCTCCGCGCCGATTTAAGATCACATTTATCACAAACCTAAGACCGGCTAAACGGGCAAGCCGGCGAATTGCCTGTTGAAAAGGATTGTGATGCACCTCCCCCAGCTTTGTCCCGGGAAGATCAAGGAATTTGGGACTATGAGTGTATTGGATAACGGCTTCTCCGGCTAAGCCTATGGCGACGGTCTTTCCCCCGCCACTATAACCCGCATATTGGTGAGGTTCTACAACACCGGTAGCAATCAGCAGGTCGGCCTCAGAGGCCAGTCTGTTTATCTCCGCCGGTATGTTATCATGAATATACCCCAGCCTGGCGAGCCCCCGGGATAGGTCGGCCTGATGGTCGAGCGCCTGATAGCGGGACAGTATCTCCTCCCCTAACTGCTGTTTCTTCTCTTCTAAAGTGGAAGGCCGATGCATTCCGGTAGCTACCAGAATACAAATATCCTTTGGTTTTATCCCGGACCGTTCCAGTTCCGCTAATAGCGGCGGGAGAAGCAATTTATCCGGACAACTCCGAGTGGAGTCGGACACCCCAATCGCTACTTGTTGACCAGGGTGAACTAGTTTGGAAAGGGGCAAACAACTTAAAGGGGATTGAATACAACGGCTTACTGCGCCGGTGACATCCTCTATCCCGGCGATGGGGGGGAGGGCTATTTTCCGAACAGAAATATTAGCTGGAGGAGAAAAAATCATTTCTCCCCGGCCATATGGTAATTTATACGGCATGATCAAAAGGTCGGTTTAGATAATCCCGTGCTGAGCTGCCGATACAGCCCTCTCTATAAGTGCCAAGGGAAACGTACCCCTTTATAGTAACGTGAGTTCGACATAAGATAATTAAGTAACTTAGGCGAAAGATTACCCCTATAAGATTATAGCTCAAGTTCCCCCCTTTACTAAAGGGGGGTCAGGGGGGATTTTGAAGATGAATTTTGGATGACAATAGCTTCTAAATCTCCCCTAACCCTCTTTTTCAAAGAGGGGAATAACCCAATTTTATATCGAACTCAGGTTATAATAGAAACATCGGGTCATTGACGATGGTTACCTCATATTGCGAAAATCTAACCGGACATTACTGGTGAAAAACAGAAGTTCTATCCTTCAGTACAATAAAGATAGCACATAAACCTTAATTTTCACACTCATTAAAAATATGATAAACTATAGCCATAAACTTACCTAATGCGAACGTTTTGCTTGTTTACATTTTGTTGCCGATTATTATTTGGCGCTGCCAAGAGAGGTTAAGCTACCGTAAGTAATGTATATCTGCGACAAAGAATATGACATAATTGTAGTGGGGGCGGGACATGCCGGGTGTGAGGCGGCGTTGGCTTGCGCCCGGATGGGCTGCTCGACGTTGCTGATTTCCCTGAACATGGACAGTGTAGCCCTTATGCCTTGTAACCCGGCCATCGGCGGAATCGCCAAAGGGCACCTGGTGCGGGAGATTGACGCACTTGGCGGCGAGATGGCCAAAAACATTGACCACACCGGCATCCAGTTCCGGATGCTCA
>QIEW01000017.1 GCA_003230535.1 bacterium | reverse complement strand
ATTCGCGCACCTCCTCAAACTCCATCCCGCGGCCCTTGAAGGCGCTGGTATACTCTCCGGCTAAAATATCATTCACCAGGTAGTTGGTGCGGATCTGGATGGTTTTTATTTTTTTGAACAGTTCCGGTGAAATCATTTGATTTTCCCCGCCTTAAGTTGCTTTGCAGGAAGAATGATAAGGGGCTTGGAAATATCCAATATACCGTTTTAGGATTAATCATAATGTTTTTTCTGTGGTGTCAGATTCTCTGACACCTCCTAAAACCGCAGTCAGGTCTGAGGACCTGACTGCACAAAAAAACCACAAACGGTACTTTAAAATGTTCTAAGTCCCTAAGTTGATTTTAACATGACTTGTGTAAGTTTCCGGTTTTGTAGTCCATTAAAATAACGAGTTGGATTTGTTATTGCTGACTGGAGTAAGCTTGCACCCGCCCGTAGATGGTTCTATTTTTATAGGGAGATGACATTTAAATACAAATCAGCAGTAATGTCGTGTCAAGCATAAATTATCGTATATCTTCCCCCTCACCTCAATCCTCTCCCCCGGGGGAGAGGAAGCTTAAGTTCCTTCTCCCCTAGGGGAGAAGGTTAGGATGAGGGGGGTAAATCAAGCGACATTTTAAAGTTGACACAGCAGTAATGCAGGCTCAGGAGTTATGGAACATCAATCTTATCAAATATTTGGGTTATGACATCATCGCTGGTAATATCTTCAGCCTCAGCCTCATAGGTCAGGATTAGACGGTGGCGCAGGATGTCGCGCCCGACGATTTTAATGTCATGGGGAGTAACATAGCCCCGGCCCTGGATAAATGCCTGAGCTTTAGCCGCCTGATTAATATAGATCGAGGCTCTGGGGGAGGCGCCGTATTCTATGAAGCGCTCCAGGCCGTCCAGCTTATATGCCTTGGGTTCCCGGGTAGCAAATACCAGATCAATGATGTAGTCCTCGATCTTGTTGTCCAAATATATCTGATCGACAACCTGCCTGGCATTTATTATCTCCCTCGGGCTTATCACCGGAGAGATGTCGGCGTGGTGTCTCGCCGCCATCCGGGTCATAATTTCCCGCTCTTCCTGTTTATTGGGATAAGTTACCTTGAGCTTGAACATGAAGCGGTCTATCTGGGCTTCGGGCAAGGGGTAAGTTCCCTCCTGCTCAATGGGGTTTTGGGTGGCCATCACTAAAAACGGTTCCCCCAGCTTGAAGGTCTCATTACCGATAGTAACCTGTTTTTCTTGCATGGCTTCCAGTAAGGCGCTCTGGACCTTGGCCGGAGCGCGGTTGATCTCGTCCGCTAAAATTATATTGGCAAAGATCGGCCCCTTCTTGACGATAAAATCGGCTTCCTTAGGGATATATATTTGAGTGCCCAGGAGATCTGCCGGTAAAAGGTCGGGAGTGAACTGTATCCGTTGAAATTTGGCCTCGACGGCAAAAGCCAATGTTTTTACCGCCGTAGTCTTAGCCAGACCCGGCACTCCCTCAACCAATACATGCCCATCGGCTAATAAGCCGATCAACAGCCGCTCAATCAAATAGCGCTGCCCAACCATGACCTTGTTTATTTCATTCACCAGCTTTTGTATAAAAATACTTTGTTGCTGTACCTTGTCGGCAATAGCTTGAATATCAACGCTCATAATGTCTCCTGTTTTTATATCATACTGGATAAGCTTAAAATTTTTATGTGCTGTCGGGTTCTCAAACCCGACAGCCTGAATGAGTGGCAGGTTTCCTAAACCTGCCACCACCTATAACCTTAAAATTGACCCTAAATCCGCATATTCACCCGATTAATTCATTAAACCGTCTATCAGGACATTCTTCTTTCTTGTTCGATGGTTTTAATGTGCTGCCAAACCACTTCCTGCGGGGAATATTTGACGAACGCCTTTAATACCAGAAGCATGATAATTATATCCTCTATAAATCCCAGCGGAAATAAGAAATCCGGGAAAATATCGAAGGGAGAGATTAGATAGACAATTGCAGCAACCAGAATCATTTTTGGGAAAAAGGGCACCCTGGGATCCTTAGATAATCTATATATCAGCTTTATGAAATTTGGAAGATGATAGATTACGCCTAATATTTTATAGGGATTTAATTTGATCCGTTTGGAATTTGTCTCATCCATAAAACATCGTCCTTATGCCAGGTTGCGAGCAAAGAGATCACTTTTTCTAGTAGGGGCTTACCGTCCCGTAAAGAACGCGAGCCTAAAGGCTCTATGCCTAATGGACGTCCTCCGCTATACTCATATTTTATAGTAACTTGGCACAAAAAGTGTTCTCCAGCAACTTCCGCTGCTCTTTTATCAGTTGATTAATTCCAGCGCGAGCCAGACCCAGTAATCCTTGGAGGTCATCCCAATCAAAAGGTTTACGCTCGGCTGTGCCTTGAATTTCAATAAATTTGCCGGATCCTGTCATGATTATGTTCATATCCACCTCAGCCGTTGAATCTTCGATGTAGGAAAGATCCAATAACGGCTCGCCTTTGACTATTCCAACGCTGACCGCAGCTAAATAGTCAGAAATTAAGGGGGGGAGGATGTTTTTGGTTTCTTTAAGGTAGGACAGGGCATAATAGAGCGCCACAAATGATCCGGTAATGGCCGCCGTTCGGGTGCCTCCGTCAGCCTGAATTACATCGCAATCCATCCAAATTGTGCGCTCGCCTAATTTTTTCATGTCCACTACGGTGCGTAGAGCCCGACCAATCAGACGCTGGATTTCATGGGTGCGACCGCTCGGTTTGCCTCTGATTACTTCCCTGGCGGAGCGCGTTTGAGTTGAGCGGGGCAGCATACTGTATTCGGCGGTAACCCAGCCTCTCCCCGTATCTTTGAGAAAACTGGGAACACTCTTTTCAATACTGGCGGTACAAATGACTTTTGTCTCGCCCAACTCAATTAATACCGAGCCTTCAGCATATTTGGTAAAATGGGGAGTAATTTTAAGAAGCCGAAGCTCATTCTCCCGGCGACCGTCTGGACGCATATTTGTCTCCTATGTAATTATAATTATTGTGTATTATCCTTTTACCTGACACTTTCAATACTGTCCTGATTTATGCTGCATAAAGCTTTTTCAGCTTTAACCCGGGTTATTCATAAATCCGCGGCAAACATTAATGATGTTATTTAAATACAGCTACTTACAAAATAACGGTCAAAGAATAAAATGGCTCATACAAATTACCGAAAACTCCCGCTGTGGAAGCGGCCAACTCCGAGCGTGTTTATGATCCCGAATTATTCGGGTGAAGTAATTTTACATTTTTCTACTAAAAAACTATACTGCAAAAAAGAAAAATTTTATTATATCACTCAAGTTTCGGAGTTGCAAATTAGCCCAACTGGAATTATCAATTCAAGCAGCTGAGATATTTTTTCTTGGGGGATATTTACGGCGATTAGCTCTATTGACAAACTTAGAAGCAGCTTGAAGTACTCAAGTGTACGTTGGGCAAATGTACGTTCCACAATTTCGTCAGCCATTTGTTCGAACAGAGTTTTGCAAACACTGTAGCATCCCTTCTGACGCAGGATGTAAGAGATTACGATATAACGAATAAATACCAGACCCCTGATGGGCAATGATCGCGTCAAAACAGGATAACACCAAGCGCTTCATGCCCAAAACGGTGCGGTTTGGGGTATGATCTCTTATATAGGAAACCAGTTCGATTTTTTTGCCTCGTTTATGATTGGCGGTATCATCGGCAATCAACAATTTGTCTTTGTGGGGGACTTCTCCCACCAGTTTTATGGTTCGCCTCACCAGGCGATAAATGAAGTTCCGCCAATGGATAGGCTGGGTCTTCAAGGCATCGTAGAAGGCATCCTTGCCTACTCCCTTAAGTTGAGGCAAAAGAGGTTGTCTCCAAAGATGAGAAAAAGATCTCTTTAAAAACGGTAATAACCCGAATAATTCGGGATCATAAACACGCTCGGGGTTGGTCGCTTCCCTAGCGGGAGTTTTCGGTAATTTGTATGAGCCATTTTGTTTTCTGACCGTTATTATATAAGCACCTGTATTCAAATAACATCATTAATGTTTACCGTGAATTTATGAATAATCCGGGATAAGAGCATGGCAAAAAATATATGGTTTAAGGGGTATCCCTTTCCCTTGGTGGCGCCGCAGGCTTTTAACTGTCTGGGAAAATTAAGCTTTGCCAGCGCCAGGTTTATGTCATATTCCAAATGGAATAACTTTTCTTTATAGGATTTTAAGTTATGGCTGATTTCTCCTTGAAAATGCGATATGGATTGAAGTATAGTTTTCATAGCGGCTCCTTAGATGTTAATTGCTTAATATTGTTAACCTAACTTTTTGTCAAGTATAACATATTTGGAGCCGTTTTGCTATTATTTTCTTATATTTATCAACTTATTAAGCTAATATTTTACCCAATATTGCCCTCCGAAACTTGAGTTAT
>QIEW01000088.1 GCA_003230535.1 bacterium | reverse complement strand
ATGTCAAGAAAAATATCACTATATCCCAATGTTTTTTAAACTTTATTTGAGGTGTTCGCTACATGCAAAAACCTAACCGGACATTGCTGGTTTAAATTCATTCTCCAGAACTTTCTTTGCCATTCTTTCTGCTTCCTGCCAAGTTTTTGGTTTAGGCATTATTGTTTCCTTTCGTATTCTTTTTTGGTGCGGTCAGGTCCTCAGACCTGACCGCTAAAACATATTATTTGGCTGCTTTTTTGGCCTCGCTGATAATTTTCTGTTCATAAATCAGCCGTTCGTCAATCCATCTTTTCAGGAGAGTTTTGATGCCTTTTTCTCCTTTTAGCCTGGCAATAGCTTTCAAACATTCAACAGCTTTTTCAGATAAATCGACGGAAACAGATTCTATGGGATTTACTTCTTGCCAGCTCTCCCAGGCGCTCTCATCATCAGCTTGTTTTATAACTATCTCATCAATTTCCGTTTCAGTTAATAGTTCTCTTTTCATTGTTCCCACCCCGTAATGATTCTTATCACCCCTCGGGGTTTAAGTTGAAAGATGATGGTCAATTTTCTTCCGGCGTCTGTTACTCCGCTCAACTGGAATCGGTCTCTAAATTGTTTATTTATTCTAATCCTAAAAGGGTTATAAAAACATTCTACTGCTTCATAAAACCGTACTCCATGGTTATGGAGCTTTTCTTCTATCTCCTCACCAAACTCGAAATCAGAGAAGACAATTTTATCCCATCTGACCATTCATGTTCCTTTATCTTTCATATTTCTATAATATTCATGGTTGTTGTAGTTAAAGCACATCAAAGAGTAATTGTGGTGTCCCTAATATTTCATGTTTGATCGCCATTTAGCATCAATTATACAGCTCAACAATACCATCTTTAGGATTGATTTTAAAATCAAATCTCCTCAAGAAATTCATGCCTAATAATCCATCAACAAAGGCCCCAGGTGGTAAATTATGAGCTAAAACTGCATAATCTTCAATGGATTTCCCTAAACAGTGGAACTCTCTTACCTTTATTTCCGGTGCGAATTCATATCCACTTCCGGTTATAATCTTCTGCCTCTTCTTTGTTCCTCCAGGATCATAACCGGCTGATTCTAAAACCTCCCATGGTAAGATGGTAAATGCAGCGCCTGTATCCACCAGGAGTCTCAAAACCCTAGTTCCTTCCGGGCCTTTTAGGGCAGCCTTAACAGACAAAAGGTCTTTTATAAGTTCGGTCTTATATGTCCTCATCAGAACACAACTGCATAATCATCGGGTAGTTTACCGGTATATTCAATGGCTACATCTTTACCTTTGCAGGTCAGGAGTTGTTGATAGATTGCATCCCGGCTCGGAGATTTAGCAATTACCTCACCCTCCAAAATTTCCAAATCTTCACCTAACTTGCTATATTCCACAATTATCCAGTTATTTGGATACTTTACCCTTATCTCTTGAATAGTCATATTGCAACCTCCTGTCAACTTTTAGCCGTTCCCCTACCGCTCACCAGATTACCTTGTTTAAGGGATATTCCACAATGCCGGTGGCGCCGGCCCGTTTTAGCTCCGGGATCAGGTCCCTGACAACCCGCTCGTCAATCACGGTGTCCACATCGACCCATTCCTCGTCGGTCATGTTCGATACAGTAGGGGACTGCAATGCCGGCAGGACAGCTAACACCTTTGACAGGTCATCCTTCTTGACGTTCATCTTTAACCCCACCTTCTCTTCCGCCAGGATTGCTCCCTGGAGGAGGCAGGCCAGGTTCTCCAGCTTCTGCCGTTTCCAGGGGTCTTGCCAGGAGGCGGTATTGGCGATCAGTTTGGTGCGTGATTCAAGCAAGGTTTCTACTATCCGGAGATTGTTGGCCCGCAGTGAGCTGCCGGTTTCGGTAACCTCCACGATGGCATCGGCCAGATGCGGGGGTTTGACTTCCGTTGCGCCCCAGGAGAACAGTACCTCGGCCTGGATATTCCGCCGGGCCAGGTATTCTTTGGTAAAATTAACCAACTCTGTGGAGATGCGCTTACCTTGCAGGTCGGCTACCGACCGGATATCAGAATCCTCCGGTACGGCAACTACCCAACGCACAGGCCGCATACTGACTTTAGAATAAGTCAGTTCGGCTACCTCCACTACCTCCGCTTTCTGCTCCATAATCCAGTCTAATCCTGTAAGCCCTGCATCCAGGGCGCCGTTCTGGACATAGACAGCCATCTCCTGCGCCCGAACCAGCATGGCTTCCATCTCAGGGTCATTTATCCGGGGATAATAAGACCTCGCACTAATGCTGACCTTATATCCTGCTTTACCAAACAGTTTAATAGTTGATTCCTGCAAGCTTCCTTTAGGTAGGCCAAGCTTCAGTTTACTCAATTCACTCCTCCTTCTTTGCAGCATAGTAGAAATAGGTTGCTAAGAATAAAATAAAACATGTTTGCGCGCCTTTGGCGGATGAGGTTGCCATATCCCCGCCTGCCAGTCAGCGCCGCTAAACAGCAGACATCACATATCTTCTTTGAAAATGCCGCCAATCTTGATAACGCCTGAGCGTATTGACCTCATAAGTAATTCTGGCTTCCTCATCTTTACACACCAACATCTGTCCCCGGCTTATTATTTCGAAGCCCAGCAGGGGATCGTCCAAGCGGTTCACTACTACTACCTCTACCGCATCGGTGTTCAGTATTACAGCCAATTTATCCTCAATCCTGAACTTTTGCCAGACCGGATTTTTCTCCAGCAGCTCCGGAGTTATATAGACCGCAATATCCCAATCACTTCTGGGCCCGTGTTCTCCCTTGGCCCTGGAGCCAAAAAGATAAGCAAAGCAAACTAGCGGATTATCTGCCAGTATCTTTACAATGGCCTCTATTTCACTCATGCCTGTTCCTCTATTATTCTTATAAACTTTTCCAGATCAGCCAGTTTGCTCTTTAAAAACTCCTCCAGCGTAGGGATAGTCTCCCGCAGATAATCATGGGCCAAAAAATTCCTCAATCCGGCAATATAGGCAAAATTGTAAGCAAACCTGGAAGGTACAACTTTATATTCCCCAAGCTTATAGATAGCTTCTCTGTAGGTAGCTGATTTGGGACATCCTTTTTTTACTATAATGAGATCGGCTATATCCAGCGCCATTTCGGCACACATAAAGATAGCATAAAGATAGACCTTTCCACTATCTTTTGGGTATCTATAGAAGTTCTCAAGTCTTTTAAAAACCGTTCCTTATTTTCTTTAAGATAGAGTGCCTCTTCTTTTAACCGGTTAAGCTTTCTATATAAAATTTTATCCATATATGAGGTGGACTGGTTTGTCAAGACCAAATTTACACTTTTTTTAGATGCATTGGTTGCGACAATGAGTTAATAAAAAGGGGGCCGGAGGTAATATATAGTGCAACTGAAGCCCCTGTTTTCCTTCCTCCCCTACCTTTCTACTTGCCTGTTAATTCAATAAGTTCGCCTGAACAGCTATTCCACAAAACACCTCGTTGGGCGTCTTGTATCCCAGCGACTGATGATAACGCCGATGATTGAAAAGATCAAAATAATTGTTTAAACCCCTACGGGCATCGGCGTAAACACGGTAGTCTTTTATGTAAACCTCCTCGTATTTTACGCTTCTCCACAGCCGCTCGGAAAAGATGTTGACCCGCCCCCGGCCATCCATGCTGATCTGTATTCTTTGATCCAGCAATTTTGCGGTAAAATCGTTGCTGGTAAACTGGGAGCCCTGATCGGTGTTGAAAATTTCGGGACATCCCAAGGTTAACGCTTCTTCCAGCGCTTCCAGGCAGAAATACGCCTCCAGAGAGTTGCTCAACCGCCAGGCCAAAACATAGCGGGAAAACCAGTCCATAATCGCCGCCAGATACAAAAAACCTTGTCGCAGGCGAATATAGGCGATGTCCGCACTCCAGACCTGGTTGGGCCGGATTATGGCCACATTATTGAGTAAATACGGGTAAATCTTATGTTCAGGATGCGGTTTACTCAAACTCCCCTTGGGATAAATCGCCCGCAGGCCCATCTCCCGCATCAGTTTTTGCACCCGCTCCCGGCAAATCCTGAAACCTTCCCGATGCAATGCCTCCAATATCTTGCGGCTGCCGTAGAAGGGAAGCTCCGTGAAAATCGCATCAATCCGGCGCATAATCCGCAGCTTCTCTTGTAACACCGGCGCCGGCGCATAATACAGGTTGGCCCGGTGTAAACCGATATGCTCGCACTGCCGGCGCACACTCAAATCCACATGTGCAGGCTCGATCAACCCCCGTTTTTCCTTAACGCTCAATGGTTGCAGCTTTTTTTTAAGCCAATCATTCTCCACTTTTAACCGCCCAATCTGCCGGTACAACTCCTCGATCAGCTTCGCCTGATCCTGTTTAGCCAACTCCCGCTTACCCCGGAAAATATCCGCCAGACCAGCCATAGCGCGCTTGCGCCAATTGCCGATCTGTGTCCGGTGCACCTCATACTTGCCAGATAACTCGGCCAATGTTGACTCCTCCTTGATAGCCGCCAGGGCCGCCTTGGCCATAAACTCCGGACTGAAACTTTTCTTCATTTTTGAACCTCCTTGTGGCTATTATATCACCCCCTCTGCATCTTAACCACTGGTCCAAATTTTCCAGTCCATTATAATATTTATACCAATTCGCTATCAACCATTAAGGAATTGTGTCAGGAGGTAACTCCTGACGCCACAACTGACAGGCATGGGGGGTGTTGTCAGATGTCCGATCTTTCGGCTTGTCTCAAGCCGAAAGTGTCAAGGGAAACGCACCCCTTTATAGTGGTTTCGGCCTGAGACAGGCCGACTACTTATGTTGTTTTGTCAACTAAAAATGGTTCAAGAAAAATAA
>QIEW01000185.1 GCA_003230535.1 bacterium | reverse complement strand
AGCAACGAATGGGATTACCCTTTCTTTGGAGAAGGATTAACCAGGCGACTGGTGCCGATGGAACACGAACCAATAACTGACGGGATACTTCGGCATTATGGACTGGATTTTATCCTAATTAAAGGCAATTTGACAGATTATAGTAATAATTTACTGAAAGTAAATAATATTATTCCTGGGTGGTTTCTGGTAAGCGCTGTTTGAGTGTGCTTACTTTGGGAGGGGGTAGCATGTGAAGTTATCCATAGTTATGCCGGTTTACAATGAGGCGGATACGTTACGTAAGATTATCATCCAAGTGATGGCGGCCGAGGTTGCGGCAGAAAAAGAATTAGTTGTAGTAGATGACTGCTCGCAGGATGACTCCCCCAAAATTTTGGAGGAACTAAAAAAGCGGTATCCAAATCTCAATTGTCTCTATCATCAGAAGAATCGCGGTAAAGGAGCAGCGTTACGCACGGGGATTGAGGCTGTTACCGGCGATGTTGTTGTTATCCAGGATGCCGACTTAGAGTATGATCCGGCTGAGTATCAAAAGCTACTCACTCCTATTTCCGAAGGAAAAGCGGATGTAGTTTATGGTTCTCGTTTTGTAGGCAGTGAGGCCCGTCGGGTGCTTTATTTTTGGCATTATCTGGGCAATAGGTTCTTAACTCTCCTCTCTAATATGTTCACGGATCTTAATCTGTCTGATATGGAAACCTGTTACAAGATGTTTAAGACGGAGGTTCTGCGGAAAATTACCATCCAAGAGGACCGGTTTGGTTTCGAACCTGAGATTACAGCCAAGATAGCTAAACTCAAGGTGCGGATTTATGAAATAGGGATTTCCTATTGTGGACGGACTTATGCGGAAGGGAAAAAGATCGGTTGGAAGGATGGTCTGCGGGCTATCTGGTGTATCCTAAAATATTAGCTAGTGCACCGTTCCCCCCTTTGGCAAAGGGGAGGGCAGTGAGGGGAAGGTGATATGGCTATTGCCGCCGCCAATCAATATCATAGAAAATGTGTGATATGGATGTAAAAATGGACAAAGAGAAAATAAGACAAGGCACAAAACTTATTATAGAGGGAATTGGCGAGGACCCTAATCGGCCCGGGTTGGCGGAAACTCCGGATCGTATCGCCAGGATGTATGAAGAATTATTTGCCGGTTTAGGCGAAGATCCATTCCAATATTTTAAGACCTTCATCAGAGAAACCCATGATGAGATCATCCTGGCTAAAGATATCCCCATGTTTTCGATCTGCGAACACCACCTGTTACCCTTCGAAGGCGCAGCGCATATTGCTTATGTCCCCAAGGTAGGTAGAATTGTGGGGTTAAGCAAGCTGGTGCGGGTGCTGGAGGTGTTCTCCCGCCGCCCACAAGTTCAGGAACGGCTTACCACAGATGTTGCTGATACCCTAATGGAAGGACTAAAACCCCGCGGGGTCATGGTAATGATAGAAGCCCGTCACCTATGTATGTCCATAAGAGGAGTAAAAAAGTCCGGCTCTACCATCGTCACCTCGGCAGTGCGGGGCATCTTCCGCACCTCAGAACCGACCCGCCTGGAGACGCTGTCGCTGATCAGACAAAAATAAAATATCTCCACCCGTAAAGATAGGCGGTGGTGAGGTGTTTGCCATTTTATTCTAGACAAGGTTTTGTCTTTTAGGCTATAATTCAGATATAAGGCTTATGCACCTTCTCAAGAAGCTTAAATTATTTGCCTAGGTTAGGCGTGGAAGGGCGAGCCTTTTTTTAGTGAGCGAATTCTTATGCTTCGGCGAAAGCGTAGTTGTTATTGACCCGAATAATTCGGGATCATACATACGCTCGGAGTTGGTCGCTTCCATAGCGGGAGTTTTCGGTAATTTGTATAAGAATTCTGTTTTTTTGGCCGTTATTTTGTAACTAGCTGTATTCAAACAAAACAGTGTCAAATGCTGTGGTGTCAGGAGTTACCTCCTGACACCTGCTAATAAAAGTTATCATGGCATGATGGCTGTCAGGTAGATAACACCTGACAGCACCTAAGCAGTCCGCACCGGCAGGTGCGCTAAGTTCTCAATCACTAGGGATAAGAAACCCAAGGCAATTATGAAAGTTCTCATATCTGATCCGTTATGCCCTAAAGGTGTGAAGATATTGGAAGTAGAGGGTGATTTATTAGTGGAGCAGCGGTGTGGGTTAACCCAGGAAGATCTGCTCGGGATTATCGATGGCTATGACGCCTTGATTGTCCGCTCCGGCACACAGGTAACCAGGGAATTGATTGAGAAGGGGAGCAGGCTTAAGGCGATTGGGCGGGCGGGTACCGGCGTAGACAATGTCGATATCGAGGCTGCCTCTGAACGAGGGATTGTGGTTATGAACGCTCCCTTCGGCAATACTATTACCACCGCTGAGCATACCCTGTCTCTCCTGCTGTCTCTGGCTCGGGAAATTCCCCAAGCTTATGCTTCTTTGCGGGAGGGTCGTTGGGAGCGGAAAAAGTTCATGGGAGTGGAGCTGGGCGGAAAAATATTGGGAATTGTAGGTTTAGGCCGGATTGGTAAGGAAATCGCCCGTCGGGCTCGCGGGTTGGCAATGGAAGTATTGGCCGCTGATCCTTATATTTCTCTCCAAGATACAGAAGTACAGGGATTAAAGCTGGTGGAATTGGATGAGCTTTACGCAAAAGCTGATTTTATCACCGTTCATGTTCCTCTGGGAGAAAAGACCTGGCACCTGATCTCGGAGGAGGCGTTTGCCAAAATGAAACCGGGAGTGAGGATTATAAACTGCGCCAGAGGCGGAATTGTGGATGAGCAAGCCCTCTATCAGGCTATTAAAAGCGGCCAGGTAGCCGGGGCCGCCTTGGATGTGTTTGAAAAAGAACCGCCAGATAAAGACAATCCTTTGTTTTCACTTGAAAATATCGTTTCTACTCCGCACTTGGGGGCTTCTACCAAAGAGGCGCAGGAGAACGTGGCTGTGGAAATTGCCCATCAGGTGGTGCAATTTCTAAAAAAAGGAATCGTAGTAAATGCAGTGAACGCGCCATCGCTCTCTTATGAGACGCTGACGGTACTTTCTCCTTATTTGGAGCTAGCGGAGAAGCTGGGAAAGCTAATCGGTCAGCTTACGGAGGGTGTTCCTATATCCAGCCTCTCAGTATCTTATGCCGGGGTTATCCCTAAAACCCATAGCCGTCCTTTGACTTTGTCTGTAGTCCAGGCTTTGCTTGCCGTCAGGGAGAAGCGTCCGGTCAAC
>QIEW01000410.1 GCA_003230535.1 bacterium | reverse complement strand
GTTATTTATCAAAAGCCCCCTCATCCTAACCTTCTCCCCTCAGGGGAGAAGGAAATCTCTACCCATCAATTTAAAATGGACAGCACACTAGCAAAGCAATTTTAGAATTTGTTATAGGATATTTATTTTTGCTTCAAGTAATGGCAATAAACAAATTATACAGTGAATACTACAACAGTAACCAAAAAAAATTTCAAAAAGTAGATGACTTTAAAAACTTGCTTTTTAATATAGTCCTCGAGGAATATTTAGCAAAGATATTATCTTATGATAAAAACGAGATTGACGAAAATATTAATATTTACATTGACTTATTAAACGATAGATTTTCTCAATATTATAAATATAAATTATTCCCAGAAGAAGGGGAGGGGACTAAGGATACTTTTTTTTGGGAGATAAGCAAACTAATTTCAGCAAGTTGGGGTTCTGAAATATTTATAAAAATTTATCTGTATACCCTAAAATACCTGACTGAATCATCTCGTAATTTTATTGACAAAGTATTTAACAAAAAGATAATCGAAAAGTATATTTAAGACCACAAAAGGGGGGGCAGGTCTCAACATTTGACAAAAAACATATCGATTTACCCCGGAGTATCCAGGATATTAGCTGTTACTGGATAAGGGGGAGAAGGGGATTAATATGCATAACGAGTTCACGGCAATAATTGAGCGGGATGGAGATTGGTATATTGCCTATTGTCCTGAAGTGCCCGGAGCAAATGGTCAGGGGCGAACTATAGAGGAGTGCCGCCAGAGTTTAGCTGACGCTATTTCGCTAATACTTGAAGATCGGCGGGAGGATACCCTAAAAGGTCTACCAGCAGATGTGATTCGGGAAGTAGTAACCGTAGGATGAAACGCCAAACTCTGCTTAAACATCTAAGAAAACATGGTTGCTATCTCAAAAGAGAAGGGCGTTCCCACTCTTTATGGTGCAATCCCCAAACTGGACGGATTGAAGCGGTCCCTAGGCATACCGAGATATCAAACCGATTAGCTGAAAAGATTTGCCATTGTCTATCTGTTCAAAAGCATTGAGGAGTGAAAGTAGTTGGTAGAGGGCAGAAGATTGGCAACGCATTTGGGACGTTTATTATAATTAGAGCCACAAGTTGTCTAGGAGGTAAAACTTGTATACTGCTATTTTAATTATTCATATTATTGTTTGTCTGTTTGTTATTCTGGTGGTCTTAATTCAACCGAGCAAAGGTGCAGAGATGGGAGCGATGTTCGGCGGCGGCGGCAGCCAAACAGCATTCGGAGGCCGGGGGGCCGCTACCACTCTGTCCAAATTAACTGTGGTGGCGGCAGTCATCTTTGGCTTGACCTCATTATCATTAGCAGTCATGTCATCTATGAGAGAACCTTCTCTCATCCGGGAGGAAGTGGCCCCGGAAGCGCCCGTGCCTAAACCGGCTATACCACAGCCCCAGGAAGCACGGCCCGGACAAACCCCGCCTGGACAGACACAGTCTGGAACTCCAGGGCAACAAACCGCTCCCG
This sequence comes from bacterium, assembly GCA_003230535.1. GTDB lineage: Bacteria > SZUA-182 > SZUA-182 > SZUA-191 > SZUA-191 > SZUA-191. The sequence goes on along the minus strand of QIEW01000410.1, from coordinate 1,736 downwards.
CCTCCAAACCACCTCCTGAGCCTTAAAGCAAATGTACCGAACGGTTTGGAAAGTAATGGTTAATCCAGTCTCCAGAGCCGACGCTCTGGGGTGTCGGCGGGGATTTTCAGGCTTTTTTTGCAGCTCCATCTGTTTATGTCTGATATTAGCCTGTAACTCCAAGCCCGCCCGGCAAACGGTGGAAAATGTCTCCCTTGAGCCGACCTATGGGGATACGTTTATTGAAGGCTCCATTGGCGACGCCAGCGTCCTGATCCCATTATTAGCCTCAGACAGCGCTTCTCACGCCATTACCGGTCAGGTCTATAACGGCCTGGTAAAATATGACAAAGACATTAATATCGTAGGGGACTTAGCGGAATCCTGGGATATATCGCCTGATGGTTTGACGATCACCTTCCATCTCCGAAAAGGGGTAAAGTTTCATGATGGAGTAGAATGCACCGCCGAGGATGTGCTGTTTACTTATCAGACGTTAATCAACCCCGAAGTGCCCACTCCCTATAGCTCAGATTTTGAGATAGTCAAAGAAGCGCGGGCGTTGGATAAATATACCTTCCAGGTGACCTACGAGCGCCCGTTCGCTCCCGCCCTGATCAGTTGGGGGACGGGCATCCTGCCCAAACACCTCCTGGAGGGCCGGGATATTACCAAAAGCTCCCTCACGCGACACCCTATCGGTACCGGCCCCTATCGCTTCGGAGAGTGGAAAACGGGGGAGAAGATCGTCCTCACAAATAATCCCGACTACTTTGAAGGACGCCCATACCTGGACCGCTACATTTACCGCATTATCCCGGATCAATCCACCATGTTTCTCGAACTCCAGGCCGGCGGAATTGATATGATGGGGCTGACGCCGTTTCAGTTCCATAGAAAGACCGATGCCCCTGATTTCAAGCGCCAATATAATAAATACCGATACCTGTCATTTTCATTTACCTACCTGGGTTATAATTTATTGGACCCCAAATTTTCCGACAAGAGAGTGCGGCAGGCTATCTCTTACGCATTAAATAAGGAGGAGATTGTTGACGGGGTGCTTATGGGGTTGGGGGTTGTGGCTAACGGCCCTTATAAACCTGGTTCATGGTATTACAACCCCAAAGTAAAGCCTTACCCGTATGATCCAAACAAAGCCCGGGACATGTTGGCTCAGTCAGGCTGGCGCGATACCGATGGCGACGGAGTGTTAGATAAGAAGGGACAGCCGTTCCAATTTACCATTGTCACTAACCAGGGGAATGAGCAGCGAGCAAAGGTCGCCGAGATTGCCCAGTTTCGGCTTAAAGAGATCGGAATCCAGGTTAAGATTAAGATCGTGGAATGGGCGGCATTCCTGAAGGAATTTGTCGATAAAAAGAAATTTGAGGCCATAATCCTGGGCTGGTCAGGCTTCATTGATCCGGACATGTACGCCGTCTTCCACTCCAGCCAAATGGGCGAAAAACAATATAACTTTATCTCGTATAATAATCCTGAAGTGGATAAGCTGCTGGAGGAAGGCCGCTATACCTTCGATCAAGAGGCGCGCCGCAAAGCCTACTTCCGAATACAGGAGATCTTAGCCGAGGATCAGCCTTATACTTTCCTGTATGTGCCTGAAGCGACCCCTGTAGTCAGCTCCAGAGTTTACGGCATCGAACCCGCGCCTTTAGGTATCTCCTACAACTTCATCCGCTGGTACGTCCCCCAATCCCTCCAGCGCCATACCAAACCCAGCATAAGTCCGTAAG
>QIEW01000488.1 GCA_003230535.1 bacterium | reverse complement strand
AAGCTGATGATAAAGCATTTTATTGCCGAAGCCATGGAACGCCGGCTGTTTTTCAGGCCGCGCATGGTCATCTGCGTTCCATCTGGAATTACCTCCGTGGAGAAGAAGGCGGTGGTCGATTCGGCAGAACAAGCCGGAGCCAAGGAAGTGTTCCTGGTGGAAGAACCAATGGCTGCCGCTATCGGCGCCAACCTGCCTATTCATGAGGCGATAGGAAGCATGATTGTGGATATTGGCGGCGGGACAACTGAAGTAGCCGTGATCTCTATGTCAGGCATAGTGCAAAGCAACTCCCAGCGGGTGGCGGGAGATAAAATTGATGAGGCGATTATGGAGTATTTCCGGAGAGTGCATAAGATGAAGGTTGGGCTGTCGCTGGCCGAGGAGATAAAGATCAGGATTGGATCGGCTTACTCTCGCCCCAGGGAGATCTCCATGGAAGTGCCGGGGGTGGACCTTTCCCTGGGGGTGCCGAAACAGGTAACGGTGACCGATTCCGAGCTTCGGGAAGGTATCCGGGAACCGGTGCAGGCTATTGTAAAGGCGGTGCGGGACACGATAGAGAAGACCCCGCCGGAGTTGGTCTCCGATATAGTGGAGCGGGGGATAGTACTCACCGGCGGCACTTCCCAGCTGCGGGGTTTAGATGAACTTCTGGCTAAGGAAATAAGGATCCAGGTGCACCTGTCTGAGGCGCCGCTGTTGTGCGTGGTGCATGGAACCGGCCAGGTATTGGATGACGGCGGCTTACTGGAAAAAATAGTCATAAACTGATTACGGGGGCGCCAAGCGCGCGAATACCATGTTATGTTCAAACGAGTAATGACTGATACAAAAGGAGGGGGGGACGGAATTATATTACTTGATGATCAATGGGATAAGTTAGTTGTTTTTTTAAGGGATTGTCCTGGTATTTATGTTGCGAACGAAGAGGATTGCCGGCTGTTCATAGAAGGGATTCTCTGGATGACTCGCAGGGGTGTGCAATGGCGTTTATTGCCTGAAAAATATGGTAATTGGAATTGTGTCTATAAGAGGTTTGACCGTTGGAGTAAGCGCGGCGTTTGGGAAAAGATACATGTTTTTTTTGCGAATGACCCGGATATGGAAAGCATCATGATTGACAGTACCATTGTTCGGGCTCACCCTTGTGCAGCCGGAGCGATAAAGGAAACTGGGCCGGAAAATGATCACGCCCTTGGCCGTTCCAGTGAGTGTAAATAATTAACTCATCACTTTTATAGATGTTTCTATAATAAAAACAGTTGACCTGTTACGCAAAAAATGCCGGCGGATGCTAGCCGCTAACAAACACGGAAGCTGTGGTGTGAAACGCATAAATATGGCGAGCATAGTTTTTCTCTCGGCCCTGTTTTTAGGGTTGGGAATGCCTGTTGCGGCCATTTCGGAAGCAAGATCGTCTATCCCGATAAGCCGCCGGTTTTTGGGTGAGACGCTGGTTTATGATTTGGGATTCCTGTGGTTTAGGCGATTGGCGGAGGTGCATATAAGGTTTCGGCGCGACCCCCTATCCGAGGGCTATCGAGCCTCCTTCAAGGCTAAGACCGTAGGTCTCCTGGGCTGGATTACCAACTACCGCGAGAATATCTATATTTCCTATATGGAAGAGATTGAAGACGGTCGGCGGCTGCGGCCTACACGCTTTGAGCGTACGGTTATCGTCGGTCCGGAAGTGGACCGGAGCATCTATGAGTTTGATTATGACGCCGGGGCTATATTTTGTACAGTAATCCAAAATGGGTGGATAAACGGGCAATTTTGCGTGGATATTCCCCCGGGAAAAACATATGATGATTTGCTGACGGCATTTTATAATTTCCGGGGAGAAGCTTACGGCCCAATAACGAGGGGCCGAAGACAGACGATATCCGCGCTTAAAAAATGGGGAGCGGGTAAATATACCGTTGATACCCTTTCTGCTGTTGATGTGAGCAGGAAGAGAAGAGACCTGGATTGGCCGGCAGGCGAAGGTTACGGCTTGAAAGTTAGAGTTGATAAAGAACTGTTCCGCCTCAAAGACGGGCTGATTTGGGGTTGGCTCTCCCCGGAGATGCTCCCGCTTGTCGGGGTCGCCGAAAATGCAGTCGGTCCGGGGGATGCGGTGGCCAGGCTCAGGAAATCCGCCTCTTATTCCCCTGGCGCAAAAGCGTGGTAGATGAAACGCCGACCTGAAGGATCCCTTCAACCCCATAAATCTTTAGGCCAGCATTACCTGGTATCCCGGAAATTTTTGGGCCGGATAGCCCAGGCAGCCGATATCGGCGCTCAGGATGTAGTGGTGGAAATCGGCCCCGGGACGGGAAACCTGACTGAATATCTGCTGGAGTCCGCCCGGATGGTGATTGCAGTAGAACTGGATCAGAGATTAGTTCAGTATCTGCATAGAAAATGGCCTGGCGTTCAGAACTTAGTTGTGCTGCAACAGGATGCGCTGAAGTGCGATTGGGACAACTTGGCTTCTCTATCACTGGCGCCGGACGCAAAATTCAAGCTGGCAGCCAATCTCCCATATTACATAGCCACACCGCTGTTGCTTCGCTTAGCGGATGTGAGGCATCTTTTTTTATCCCTGGTAGTGATGCTCCAACAGGAAGTTGGGGAGAGGATATTAGCTTGTTCCGGCAGCAAGATCTATGGGCTGCTTTCTGTTGCTATGCAGTATTACTTTACGGGGGAGCGCTTATTTAATGTTCCCGCTGCTGCGTTTCGGCCGCGCCCCAAGGTGAATTCTATGGCGCTCCGCCTGATACCGAGACCATCCCCGCCAGTAAAGGTAATGGACGAAAAGCTTTTTTTCAGGTTGCTGGGGGCGGCTTTTGGCTACCGCCGCAAGTTTTTGACTAATGCGCTGGCGCTGGGTTTACAAATCCCGGCCCGCCGGACAATTATGGCTCTGGAAGGGTTGGGACTTGCCGGAAAAATCCGCGCCGAACAATTAACTTTGGCTGACTTTGCCCTTTTGAGTAATCTTTTAGCTCCTGATAATCAACTTTGACATCATTGGATATTAGGGAGAGGGCGTTGGTGGGATAGACCAGATGGTGATGGTAAGTTTTAGCGGGATAATGTTTCCTCCGTTGACTGAAAAAGTGAAGATGTGAACTTAGCGCACCTTCGGTGCGGATTGAGCTTGCGAAACCCAACAATTCAGGTGGTGGCAGGTTCTCAAACCTGCCACTCGTTTAGGCTGTCAGGTCTGAGGACCCGACAGCACACGAAGCTCTATCCACTTGTTTTATTAGCCGAAAAAATGGAAATTCCTATACTGTCGAGGTAATTAGATGAACAACTTAAATTCCGGGGATTATGTGCGGCAGACTAAGGGCAGTCCGCAGTGGGGGCTTTCGACCCACTTTTTTGCTTATCAACCGCTGGATGGCCAAGCGCTGACCAATATTCGGGCAGCCGGATTTGGGGTGATAGAGTTGTGGGGGATGCGGCCCCATTTTAATTGTCATGACAGAGCGGCGGTGGAAAACCTAAAGCAAAAAGCCGGCGAGCTCGGCCTGGATATATCTTCCGTCCATGCGCCTTTCTATACTAATATAGAAGAGCTAATGAAAAGGAATATGCTGTCTTTAGCCGATCCGGACACCACGAGACGTTCTGTGGCGGTGGCGCAGGTGGAAGACATCTTGTGGGCGGCAGAAGCGCTGGGGGCTAGATTTTTGGTGCTCCATCCAGGCACTCCCGGGGAAGATGAGAATAGAATCGGTTATTTAGCTCAATCTCTGGATGAGCTTCTACCCAAAGCCAGAAAACATAATCTGCGACTGGCGCTGGAAAACCTGGATCCTCCATACACCACCGACCGTCTGCTGGAATTGGTAAAAAATTATGATCCTGAGTGGGTGGGTATCTGTTTGGATGTGGGACATGCAAACTTAGTGGGAGATCCCGAGGAGACAGTTCTTAGCGTTGCGGAGAGATTGTTTTCTATCCATCTGTCTGACAATGACGGTGTGCAGGATGAGCATAAATGTCCCCCGCTGGGCAATATTGATTGGAAAAATGTGCTGACAACACTGGGTAAAGCAGGATTCAGATGGCCTTATATGCTTGAGCTGCGCGGTTTGCCTGAACTCAAGCTGGAAAACATATTTATGAATATGGCCAAGATTTACAACACAGAAGAAGATCCACCGTCAAAGTAGCCCCGAACCACCATCAAAACACCCCCGCCCAAGATAGGCTGTGGATTCGGGAACCGGCTCCTTAATTGCTTCCTGACCATTATTTTGATATTCTTATCATCCACAGAAAACCTCTTTATTCTTTATATATACAGACCTCGTAAATATTGGTGAAAATCAGTCCATTTTTTGGACACTTCATGGAGGATAGAATTGTATTTCGGGAATCCTTCCCGAAATGAATCCGCTGTTATCACGAC
>QIEW01000118.1 GCA_003230535.1 bacterium | reverse complement strand
GCCCCCCGCCTCCAGGCTAAATTCATTTGACCACTATTATATATGTTTAAGTAGCAAGAGGCAAGCTTTCTGTTACGCAGAGGAAACAATAAGGCGCCCCAATGCCCTAAAACTACTTCTGCCAGGGGAAACTCCTCAAGCAAATCCAGGCTCATCTGCCGATATTCCCGGCCGGACGAAGAAGGAAGCAAGAGTTGGAATTGGGGAACCTTCCCGGCTTCCAGGACAGCCGCGATACTCTCTCTAATCCGCTCCTTGGGCCATTGGTAATCGGCTCTTCTCCAACAATGCACCTCCCCGAAACGGATATAGTGTGCCGGAGTATCCAGGACATCGTCTAACTGCTTACGGCTAACTACAGCTACGGTATACTCCATATCCGTTCTTTATAACCTCCGAAGATCAAAGCTAACCGGCAAAGGTGAAAGCCCAGGCAAGACGCTCTCGAGTTCATTTACAAATGGCCCTTGCCCAGAGGTTTGTATCTGATCCATAGCCTTCCGCCACAGGTCCAAGGTAGAGCGAAAAGCCTCCGGTGTGGCGGCCGCCGGAATGACTTTGATGCTGGCCACGTTAAGTTCGGGCAGCAATCTCAATATCTGCAAATCGCTATATACCTGAGGCGTCCAGAAAGGTCTCCCGTCAGCTTGGGAATATTGGGTGCAAGGGGCTTTTTGCCCATCCAGGGAGACACAACATCCCCAATCGGCCCGCTCCGCAAAGGCCGCTTTAGGCCACAGGCAAGATACCCCTTCCCAAACCGGACAGATAAGTCCGTGTACAAATAATTCCAACTCCAGCGGACTCCCGCAGGATATATCTGAGATATCAGATAAACTCTGAAGCCTGGGCAAGATCACCCGATCCGCTCCTTCACTGCTCCAGAATGATAAATCTTCTGAAGTCCTGGCAGAGGCCGAACTGGACGCGATAAGTTTAAATTCCCGGTTTAAAAATATATTTTCCCGCACCCAGGCGAGTAATCCCGGATCTCCTAACACCAGCCCATCAGCCCCGGAAGCATAAATTCTGCGCGCCGCATCCCGATATATAGCCAATTCAGCTTCGACTATCTGACCATTGATTACCGGATAAAGCTTTTTCCTTGCCCGATGAGCGGCTGCGACTAAATCATCTAATTGATTTTGAGAGAAAAAATCCCTCTTCCAGCGGATATTGACCAGGCCGGAAAGAGGGATATAAATCCCGTCTGCCGGGCTCTCACAGGCCGCTTCCAGGAAACTTACATTATTTATGGCGGTAATCAGTTCTATATTCCGCATAAAACTAAGTTGCCATCAAACATGAAAGATTTGCGTCAGGAGGTAACTCCTGACGCCACCACAAACTATAACCTACTGTAAACCATTAAATATAGCTATAAGGTGCTGTCAGGTGTTACCACCTGACAGTTAACCATCTGATTGCAACTTAGGTCATAAGACCCCGTAGATAACCGTTAGGCGTAGGCTATAGCCCGGCCTGTCCGGGCGGATTCATATGTCAAATGAGCGCACCGCATAACGCACACCGCCTCCTCCAGCGGCCCCGGATCGACTTCCCCAGTCCTCATACAGCCTAAAAAACACTGCATCAATTGCTCATACCAACTGGTATGGGCGGAATCTTCAGACATCCCTTCCCGCCAGGAAACGACCTCCAGCAGATTGCCCTGGAGGTCCCTGAGCAAGAGTTCCTCTTCAGTGACTATAATCTCTCCGGCAGATCCCCGCAGGAACTGTTCTGTATGCCGCCTCTCAGCCGCCCAGGTCATATTCATCAGGGAGGCCCCTTGCGCGTGTTGCATATTCACCTCAGCCGTGTCCTCTATTCCATATTCCTGATGACGGAGGCAGGAGAGCTTGGCCTCCATCTGTTGTGGATCTCCAAACAGCAGGCGTCCCAGGTAAAACAAGTGACTGCCATGGTCTAAAACAATTCCACCTCCGCTTATCGATCTCAGCGTCCGCCAATCGGGGTTCCAATGGGGGTTACCGGCATTTGCCCGGAACCGCTCCACCTTCACCTGCCAAAATTCCGGATCGCCAATCTCGCCTCTTTTTATCAGTTGAAAGATACTGGACCACTGAGGCGAGTAACGATACTGATGACACGGCAGGAAAACTACCTTTGCTTTCCGGATCGCTTGCTCAATCTGTTCCGCCTCCTCCAGGGAGGTGCAGAGTGGTTTTTCGCATAAGATATGATAACCGCGGCAGCTAGCCTCTAATATAAAATGAAGATGCGATGAGGGCGGGGTGCAAATATCTACAAAATCCAGCTCTTCCTGAGCCAACAGCTCTTCCGCCTCCCGATAAACCCTGGCGTGCGGAAACATCCGTTTAAAGGCCGCTCTATTCTCAGGAGCCTTATCCGCACCAGCCACCAAATCCAGTTCCGAGCCTAACTTAACCAAGGTAGGCAGGTGGCTGCGCAAGGCAATATTCCCCAACCCCAGAATTGCGCCCTTAAACTTCATCTACATTACCATCCCAATAGTTACGATACCGTTGCAAGAATTTATAAGCCAATTCCGCCGCCTGATCGGGATTTTCCGTATGACGATTTAGCTCCACCGATAGCCAGCCCTGATAACCTACCTCGGATAAGGCTGTAAAAAAGGAGGGGTAGTCGATATCACCCTCACCCGGGATCAGGTGCCGATGCGGAAAGTCCTGCGCATTTACATCATCAAGGTGGATATGAATAAGATAGGGGCTCAGCTTCTTTAGATAAGAGACCGGCGTCTCCCCCACTCCAAAGGCGTGGGCCACATCCATTATCGCTCCGAATACCTCCGGATCCAACTCCTCTTCCATGAGCCGCCGGAACTGATCCGCGGAGCACAGCCATTTCTCCGGCTCCGGCTCTAACCCAACTCGCAGGCCAAAGCGTTTGGCCGCCGGACCAATAATCCGCATCGCATCTAAAAAATCAGTCCTCTGCTCTGCATCAGTGCGATCCTTATATAACCCGCCAGAAGCTGTAAAAACAGTTTTTACCCCAAACAACCGGGCTATCTCGAGCGCTTTCAGGAAACGCTCTATCTCTTGGGTGCGTTTCGGCTCCGGAGCCACAAAATCCAGGTGAGCGCTAATGCCATACACCGGCAACCCAAAGTCAGCCACCTGCCGCCTTATTTCTTCCCATTTCTCAGGGGGATCATAGGGGGAAACCCACAGCTCAATTCCCGAATACCCATGCCGCGCGATACTCTCCAAAGCATAATGCAGCGGGAAGTTACGATAAGCGTTAGTGAAAAATCCTAGTCTCATGTAGTAGTGTCCGGTTAGATACTTGCATAAGCCGCAAAATACCTTTTAGTCCTCTCTACCCTTGGGGTAGAAGGAACTCTCTCTCCATCAATTTAAAATGGGCAGCGTACTAGTCCAATGCCGCGCCGCCCCTTATCCATTCACGGATAATATTTATTTCCGCACTGTTCACGCTAGTGCGCTCCAGAGGGACACCGGCCAGTATTGTTCCCTCTAATCTCTTAATCAAAATTACTATTGTCCGGGTCGCCAGGCTTAATCCTAAACTCATCAGGATAGAGCCTGCTTCTTACATTAACCAAACTAAAGTAGGCGTCCTTACCAGATAGATCTAAATTCCCCGAATCCTGGTAATAAGCGGGTGAATGACAAGTGTAAAGAGCACATTTTTGGGAAAAAATAAGTTTTGAAATTGATGAAAAAGTAGGCTTTAATTCCTCTTTCTCCTCAGGCCGGCAACCCATTGAGCTTAACAATAATAACAAACAAAAAACAGCCATACCCATCGATAATAATCGTTCCA
>QIEW01000491.1 GCA_003230535.1 bacterium | reverse complement strand
TTCCTGGTTAAACCAAGTAGAGATCTGGTTCAGCATTTTAGTGCGTCGTCTCCTTAAACGAGCAAGTTTTACTTCAACTGATGATCTTCGGAACCGGGTATTTAAGTTTATTAACTATTTCAACAAAATAATGGCGAAACCCTTTAAGTGGACGTATTCGGGAAAGGTACTTCAAACATAAACGTAGCTATTTACGAAACGCTGTACTAGTTTCCTGGAACTGTGGGTTCTGTCTTGTTAATGTAAATAGAACATAAAGCCTGTTGAAAAGTAACTTTGCTACATAGGGTTAAAGTTGCCCAAAGTTTTTTATGCGTAAAAAAAACGGTTTTGCGAGTATAACTTAAGGGGTGTAGCCTGGGAGAGGATTGGTTTTGGGCGTATTTGAGCCTGATTTAGGCAAGGCGATATGGCCTTTTCGCCCCGAGGGGTTGTTCTCCCTGAGGTTAGCCTTACGTTATACGGAACTTAACCGTTCTTTGATAATTGATTAAGCGGCCAGGTTTAGTTTAAGCTGTGGCTCCTCCTCCTTGGGTTTGGTTTTTCGGGTGGCCACGATTTCCAGGAGCAGGTTGGCAATTGCAGCTATGGCGGCTGCCACCGCCAGTCCGTGCTGGGAGCGGACTCTCACGTGTTCTAAGCCTTCCCGGTGTTTTGATCCAAGTTGAACGGACGCTCGGCATGTTTTACGCAGTTGCAGCGTTTCGGACGTCCCGTCAACCTGCTGAGGCGGAAGCCAAAGACCTAAAGCGTAATATCCGGCGGGAGGCGGTGTTAGAAAAAGACTGGGAGCGGTTGCGCCAGGAGTGTAACCAGGCCGGGCATAATCACGGTAAACAGGCGGATGCTGGAAGTTTTTGAGATGGTAGAAAGTGTGGCTGCGACAAAAAGTTCGGCGCTTATCCTGGGAGAGACCGGCGCCGGTAAAGAGCTTATCGCCCGGGCTATCCATAACCTGAGCAAGGAAGCGCAAAACCCGTTTATAGCTGTTAATTGCGCTAATCTTTCAGAGACATTGTTGGAGAGCGAGATGTTTGGCCACGTGAGGGGAGCATACACGGGAGCCGAGCGGGAAAAAACCGGCAAATTTGAATTAGCCCACGGCGGAACCTTGTTCTTAGACGAGGTGGGGGATATGACGCCCGCTACGCAAAGTAAGCTCCTTCGTTGCGCTTCAGGAGCGGGAGTTTGAAAAAGTCGGCGGAGAGAGAACCATCAGGGTGGATGTGCGGGTGATTGCCGCCACCCATCGGAACCTGGAAGAGATGATTGCGGAAGGTAAATTCCGCCATGACCTGTATTACCGGCTGAGTGTTATTCCCATCCATCTTCCGCCCCTGCGGGAACGCAGGGAAGATATCGAACCGCTGGCGGATTATTTCCGTGAGAAGTATAACCGGGAGCGAAACAAATCCGTAGTTGGAGTATCCAGGCAAGCGATGGATGTGATGCGGAATTATAGCTGTCCGGGGAATGTGAGGGATTTGGAAAACAAGATCGAGCGGGCGGTGGTGTTAGCCAAGGGGGAACTAATCACGGAGGCGGATTTGCAGCTCACACCTTCCGTTAATCCGAACGGTTTTACTGCTGTAGCCAAACCGGTCACCCAGGAAAGCGCGGCATACGATCCTTCCGGCGATACAGGTTTTTTGGCGCTGCTGGCACAGAATAACTTTGAAATTGGGAAAACCGCCCAAGAGCTAGGCCAAAACCGGCTTACGGTAGCCGAGCGTTTTAAGGGCTTATGCCTGAAAGCCTTGGCTGAGCATGACTGGGATATAGAACGGGCTGCAAGAGTAATCGCCCAAGATGAGAGAAACCTAAAGCATGTGGAGGCCAAGATGCTGAAATATTATGATAACACCATGGCTAAGCTTGAAAGCTACACCTCATTGGAGCAGCTACAACAGGAAGTAGCCGTAAAATTCAAAAATATGCCCCGGAAGTTCCACAGGTATGTATTAGAGTTGTATGAGGTGAGCGGGAAGGGGTGACGTTACCGCCGATAAGCGTGTTTAGTTATTAACCTTTGGGGTAAGGTAAGACTTTGAAGGTGCTATCAATGGCGTTGAGAACAGAATGGATGTCGTCGGAAGAAAGGAAGCCGAGCTTTTTGGAAAGCCGTTTTTTATCCATCGATTTAATGTGATCGGCCACAGCCTTGGAGTCTTTGGTAAGGCCGCCTATTTCTTTGGGAAGCACTACCTGACTGGGGGAGACATGTTGAGTATTACTGGTAAGGGGAACAATTACCACAACCTTACCGTAGCAGTTGATGTAATTGTTGGAGACTACAATAGCTGGTCTGGTTTTCTTAATTTCGTGGCCGACGGTGGGGTCAAGGTTAACCAGGAAGATATCCCCTTGTTTGATCACTTATCCTGCCCTTCCAAGATATCTTCCGCCTCGGTGTCTGCACAGGAAAAATCATCTTCCAGGGAGGAGTTTTCTATATTCTCCTGTGAATCAAGGGCTTGATAGTAATGGGTATATTTTCCTATAAGTTCATTTTCAGTTTGGGGAATGTCATCCACAATAGTAACCATTACATTTCCCTTTTTATGATCAGGAACCGGTTCTATTAACTTAATGGTCTTACCGTCAAGGACGCCTTTTAGGGAAAGCACGGCAAACAACCTCCTTCTGAATAAAATTTGGGTGCGGCGATAATGTGCCCTTGCATAGATAAGCATAACAAGATAAGGGATTAAAGTCAATTACCATAAAACGAAAAACAATTCACCGCAGAGGCGCGGAGGGCGCAGAGGAAAATTCCCCTCTCCCCACCGGGGAGATGGGCAGGGTGAGGGGGAATTTTTTTAAGCTTTTCTCGGCGTACTCTGCGCCTCGGCGGTGAAAAAACAGTGGAGGGATACAGTATGAGAGGAAGGGGGACAACATGGCTGGGAGTGGCGGTGCTGATATGCCTAGGATTGGGAATAGGATGTGCTACTACTCAAACACAGAAGCAAAAAGATTTTACAGAAACGAAATTTGTTGTAAGAGAACAAGTTACTGCTGCCTCACTTAGAGAACTCGGAGAAGAACTAGCATTAAGCATCTGTAAAGATGAAGGAACTATCCAATCTTATACGGCGTTTATAGAAGCTTTTCCACACAGCAAATATTTAGGTTCCTTATTATCGGAATTGGACGATAAAGCGTATGAAGCAACGGCAAGAATAGTTGAGATAGAATTTTTCGAAGATGCCGAGAGAAGTAACTCACTGGAAAAATTAAAAAACTATTTGGCACGGTATCCCCATGGATTATATGTACGTGAAGCAAATGAAAAGACAGAACCGTTTTATTTTGAGGAATGCGTGAAGCAAGATTCTACAGAGAGCTACCAATCGTATTTACAAGAATATCCTAACGGTGCATTTATTAAAATAGCAAAAGATCGGATAGAAGAGGTTTATTTTGAGGAATGTGAGAACAGAGCTTCTATAGAAAGCTACCTGGCATATTTAAAGGAATATCCTTATGGTAAGTACAGAGAAGCAGCTAGAGGAAAAATGTAACCGTTCACACCCTTTCGAAAAGGGTACTTGAAACATAATGGCAAGTATATGATAATAATCAGATGAACAATATCAATGTGAATTAACAGTTGAAAAAGGTGGGCATCCTCCTTTAAGATTGATATAATGTAGTTTATGATAGTAATCAATCAAATCTAAAG